>JAFDDL010000743.1 GCA_019310865.1 Deltaproteobacteria bacterium
GCGGGGTGAAATGGTTACTTTTTTAAGGCCCTCGGCTTTTTTCTTTTCAGCATCCAGCTCTGCACCTTCCAGCAGACAGCAGGTCAGACCCTTGCCGCCATGGGGGGGGATTAAATTCGACATGTTTTTATTCTCCTTTTATAATATGCGTTATCAAACAGGCGGTCTCAACCACCGATAATTATCCCAAAAGGAGTGAAGTTAGTAAGGAAGCAACCATTTGTCAAGAACAATCGGTGATCATAACCCGTTGTTGGACAGGTCCCATGGATACCGGCGATTTCGTTGCCGACAGAAAAGCATATATTTCTACATTGCCGGTGTAGTCATATATGCGTTTTTGTTTTTTAGGCATAAAGGGATTCGCCCGGGCAAGAAAAGCCCTGAAGATGGGGATCACAACCATACGTGATACCGGAGACTTCGGTCACTTGCCGGTAGCGGTTCGGGATGCCATTAATGATCCAAGAAAGTGGGGTGGATGTCATGAAAGATTTCAGACTTCCAATATGGGAATCCCATATTTATTAAAAATTGTGTCGTGTGTTATTATGATCAGTCCCTCAGATTTGGCTTGGGCGATGATCATTCTGTCAAAGGGATCGCGATGGTGCATCGGAAGATCGCCCACGGCATATGCATGGTCGGATGTGATCGGTAACATTTCAAACCCTTGGGTTTTGATAACTTCATAAAACGTCGGCGCGATCATCAATTTGCCCAATGCCTGTTTTATTCGTATCTCCCAAATTACCACAGAACTTAAGATTACCAAGTTTTGCGTGTCCGCAATGGCTTTCCGCCCCATCTCCGATAGTGATGGGCTGTCATCAAGCCACCATAAAAGCACATGGGTATCCAGAAAAAGATTCATTCTTTTTCGATTCCAAACGCTCTCGCAATATCTTCAGGAAGGTTATCAAAATCATCTGCGATTATTATCTTGCCTTTTAAAGCGCCTGGTTGACGAGGTTGTCTGCTGTTTTCATATTTGACCAGTCTTGCAACGGGTCTACCCGCTTTCCCGATGATCACCTCCTCGCCGGACAAAACTTTTTCGATGAGAGTCGACAACTGGGCCTTTGCCTCCGAAATATTGGCTATTTTCATGTTAAAATCTCCCGCTGATGGATATAGTCTGGCCAGACCAGACCATTTTGTAAAGCTTTTTTATAGAAACGGGAGATGATATTGTTTTTGATCCAAACGAGTCACATCGATGATAGAATACCAGCAGGAAGCGGTTAAGAAACCTGATCTCGGCAAACCTGTGGAATAGGAGGAAACCTAGCAAGGCGCCATGAACGATTGGATGGATTGAACAAGGAAAATTGTTCACATGAATCCGGCCTCATTCATTATTTGGGCAAGGGTCGCTGTGGTGAATCCCCGGGATTGAAGAAAACGGATGTGTTTTTGCGTTTCCTTGGCGGGATTCGCAGGGTGCGTTGCCATCCGGGTTTTTTTCTTGAGCACCCTTCGGGCGGTTTCAGGTTCTCGCTCTTGTACTCGGCAGTCCGAAAGGGTTTGTTCAATGATCGTGTGTGAAAGTCCCCGCCGGTGCATGTCCTGGCGAATCCGATGAATACCCAATCCCTTGCGAATCAGCTCTTCGGTGAGCAAGCGCGCCACTTGAGCATCATCCAGGTATTTCATGCGCCGGCATTCGGAAACCACCCGCTTAACAATATCTTCCGCATATCCTCGAGCATAGAGTTTTCGGGACAACTCATTGCAGGTATGGCCCCTTCGGGCCAAGATGGAACCAGCCGTTTTCATCGCCTTCCGGTAACCGAGCCGGTTGTCGGCATCGTCATTCATCGACCCAGACCCCTTCTTGTCATTTCTCTAAATCAGCCTTGATTTACCACTTGATATTAATCGTCTGCTGGCCGATTTGCCGGCATTCTTCGAGCCGCAGGTCCATTTCGATGGGGTCTGAGAAGAGGGAGAGACCCACGCCGAACACTTTGGGTGAGTAGGTGATGATCAGTTCATCAATCAGCCCCTCCTTGGCAAAGAGGTAATACACCCGGGCGCCTCCGGCCAGCACTACGGTTGAATAGCCTTCTTTTTCCAGATCCCGAAGGATTTTAGTTGGCGGATCCTGGGTGAAGATCACATGGTCCCATTGGGACCGGCGATTTGTATTTCGGGTCAAGACGATGTGTTTTCGACCCGGCAGCGGTTTTCCGATACTGTCGAATGTTTTCGAACCCATGATCAGGACGCCGGCTTTCAGGCTTTGTGTCATGAACATTTTTTTGTCGGCAGGCTCGGTCCAATCCGGGAAATGGGTGGAATCGATGCCGATCTTTCCGTCGGCAGTCAGGGCGGCGATGGCGACAAGTTTCATGATGAATATCCTTGTGTTTAATATACCGGCTACCATACCCGGGGACCCCTATCAATAGTCATGAAGATCTTCTTTGCATTTTTTATTATCGTATTTCTTGCCTTTAGCGGCTATCATCTTTCATTTCGGAAAATTCGCCTACCCCTCTTTGCCCGAAAATTTTATCTAACCGGAACCGAGTTTCTTTTCCTGGGCCTTCTGTTGGGGCCTCAATTTTTCAACCTTCTGGACGAAACGACCTGGCCCTGGTCCGGGCGCTGGGTATCTGGGGCGGTACGAACCTGGCCGGCTTGTTGTGCGTCGACCCGGTTAAGCACCGGCGCAATGCTTGGATGGCCTATCTGACCCAGGCCGGTGTTGCCATCGGACTGGCGCAATTGGTCCACCGCTAGGCGCCGGAGGTTGGCGTATATTTGACCACCGTTGTGCTGGCCGGGATCACCATTAATCAGGTCGTGGGTCCCATTAC
>JAFDDL010000157.1 GCA_019310865.1 Deltaproteobacteria bacterium
TCAAACAGTTTTAATATAATCACCGCCGGCAGAATAAACGGGATACCGTTGTTGCTAAGCCGCCGGGTCAACCTGGCGTCGTCTGTTCCCACCGCGGTATGTGTCGCCCTGTCGAATAATTCGACAACCGCATCATCACCCTTGAGGGTAGATGACGTCTTTCTTGAAACATGGATTTTCCCACTTGATATATTCTTTTCAACGGCAAAAGCATCCTGGCACCCCATTCTTTTTCCGGCGTCTACTACCTCAGCATGAACGGCCTGTGGAATGATAATATTACAGAAAGAGGCTACGATTTCTTTTAATCCTGCTTTTGTCAATTTTATTAAGCAGTCAGAGTCCATTAGGATTTTCATGTATTGCATTGTAGTTTAATGTAATGTCACATGTCAATAACAATTTAATTCATGCAGGGTCACGGTGGGGCGGTGGGTTTCACACTTTATAAGCAATGGATCATAAGGGTGAGGGGAGCCTGGCCAGTGCCTGTAATGCCGGGTAAAAAGGTTCGGTTTGACAAAAACAAAACTGTCACGTACAATTGTACCTATGAATATTGTGGCTGATACAAATACGTTTATCGCTGTCGCTTTGAATGAGCCGGAAAAAGAGTTGATCATACGGCTTTCTGAAGGCTGTGATTTGGTTGCACCGGAAGTGTTGCCTTTTGAGATTGGCAACGCATTAACAGCCATGATGAATAAAAGCGCCCTAAAGACTCATGAAGTGGATTCAGCATGGGAAATGGTGCAGCATATACCCGTTGATTTGAGGCGAATCGATATAAAATCCGCCTTAAAAATTGCAACACAATTTAACATATACGCCTATGATGCCTATTTCTTAGAGTGTGCGATCAGCCTTCGAAGCCCATTATTAACCCTGGATCGTGTCCTGAAAAGGATTGCTATGGATAGGATTGCTATGGATTTAGGACTTACCATATTGGAGTAAATAAAATGAAAGTATATACTTATTCAGAGGCGAGGCAGCGCTTTGCCGAGGTCCTCAATATTGCTCGGACGGAAGAAGTAATCATTAAAAGGAGAGGTGGAGAAACTTTCGCCATTTTATACAGGAAAAGTTCCAGATCGCCTTTTGATGTTCCAGGCATAAAAACCAAAGCATCCACCCAGGACATTCTCGATGCCGTTAGAGAATCAAGAGAACGATTTTCCGGTGGGAGCAAAGATGACGACACGGCATAAGGACGGGGCGTACGGCGAACCCTGGGCCCCTCGAACCTATATTTCTCACCGCAACCCCAGCTTCTGCATCCGGCTGAAAAGGGTCGTTGTCTTCATCCCCAACAGCGTGGCCGCCCCATTGGGGCCGCTGAGGCGACCGCCGGTAATTTCCAGCACCTTTTCGATATACCGGCGCTGCATATCCTCCATGGTCAGGACATTGTCGGAGGAGAGATCCTCGGGCAAGTCCCGGCCGGTGGCAAGGTTCAACTCCAGCCGGTCACCTACGGAGAGGATGGTCGCCCGTTCCATGACATTCTTGAGTTCCCGCACATTCCCCGGCCAGGGATAGGCCCTCAGGCGGGCCTCGTCCTGCGGTGACATCTGCAGCTCCGCCTTTCGGTACCGGGTGGTGTATTTCCGAAGAAAATGGTTTGCCAGGAGCACCATGTCCTTCCCCCGTTTCTGTAAAGGGGGAAGGTGGATGGAGACGACATTCAGGCGATAGAAAAGGTCCTGCCGAAAGCGCCCGGCCGCGACTTCTTTGGAAAGATCCCGGTTGGTGGCGATCACTAGCCTGAAATTGGAATGCTTTTGCCGGGTTCCCCCGATTCGGTGGAAAGATTTATTATCGAAGGCTCTGAGCAGTTTGGCCTGGGTCGGCAGGGGCAGTTCGCCCACCTCATCGACAAAGAGCGTCCCGTTATGGGCCGTTTCAATCTGCCCTCTTTTCATTCGATCCGCCCCGGTAAAGGCGCCTTTTTCATATCCGAACAGTTCGCTCTCCACCAGGTTTTCAGGAATGGCGGTGGCATCCACGATCACGAAGGGGCCTTTCGCGCGCAGGCTCGCCGTATGGATTTTTTTGGCAAAGAGCTCTTTGCCGGTGCCGGTATCCCCCAGGATCATGACCGTTGCATCCGAGCGGGCCGCCGTTTCCGTCTGATCGATAATCTTCCGCATGGTTGCATCCCGGGTCAGGATCTCGTCCTCTCCAGCATGGCGCGGCGGCAGAGTTGTGTGGGGAGAAAAAACGGGTTTTTCCCGGCGGGTTTTTATAAATTTTATGCAATCGCCGAGAGAACGGCCGAATGTCACCAGTGCTTGATTATCCTGATTGGGGAAGTTATCTTCCAGATACGTGTTGGCGTGAAACAATACGCCTTTTGTGCCGGCGCTGATATCCACGGGAATACAAACCAAGGATCTGACGTGGGCATCGAGGGGCCATGACGGCATCTTTTCGGATCGGATGACCCGGGGACGGTTCTCCTGGAACGTTTTGATGATCTGTTCCATGATAATGCTGAAATCCGGGTGGGCGGCTTCAACCGCTGTCAGGTTGCACGCCGCCTTCATTTCGGGTGCGGGAGACCTGTGATCTTTGTTGAAAACGAACAGGGCGCCCCTTTCGGCGCCGAGTACCCGGTTGCTCAGCCGGACCATGATGTCAAATCCTTCGTCCGGCTCCCATGGCGGGTAAAACGCGTCCAGCAGTTGAAGGAATTTGCCCAAAAAGTCTTCTCCGGCACTATGTTTTGCCGAAGAGAGTTCTGCCTGTTCATATAAAAAAGAAAGCGTTTCCCGGGGAAGGGCGTTTCGGAATTCAGGTCCTTTGTTCCAGGCGCTTCGGGCCAATCTGGCTGCCCCTTTTGTATCTCCGTCCCTGAGTTTCAGCCGGATCCGTGCGACCCGTGTTTTGGTCAACTCGGTGGGATCCCCGGATTTTGTCAGGTAGGCTTCGCCAGCCTGGATATCCGGCAAAATCCGATCGCTGCTCTCCCCCTGCCGCATTTTTCCCTCGGCGCCGATGCGCAGGGCAACCCCCCTCAGGTGGAGGTTCGGCCCGATCATGCATCGGTCGAACTGCTCGGAAAAATTCCAGCCGGGGATCGGATCATAACCTTCCCTGTGAAATGCTTGCATCATTTCAAGGTTCCATGGGGCGTTGAACCGCCGCATAATATTACCGATCTTCGTATCGGCCCACGCGGATTTAAAATGTTCATAGGCATCCCCTATTCGGTCCTCGCGCATATCGTGCAGGGCCAGTCCAACCCGGGACATCATCATCGCTATTTCGTAATCGAGCGCGAGGGATTCGCTGAGCGCTTCGCTCAGGTGAAGACGGCCCGCCGGGGTATGGCCAAGGGCTGTCAGGTGGGTGCCGAGCATCGCGCGAAGCATGGCCGCTTGGCCTTTCCGGCCCTTGATCTTTGCGGTTCGCCACTGACTCAAGAGGATTCCGACGGCCGTATGAAACCGTCCGGTGAAAAATGCGCTCGTCCCGGTAATGATACTGATATTATAATTATGGTCTCTATGATGGCTGAAAGTAAGATCGGATTGAAATCGCTCCATATAGCGAAGCGCATCTTTGTAAAGCCCCTGGATGCCGTAGTACATTCCAATATGTCCGGCCGCCGCCGCCATGATATCCGGATCGCCCAGATCTTCGGCCGCCTTCTTGCCTTGGGCAAATACCGGTATCGCTTGGGAGGGTTGCCGATGGGATAGCAACATGCCGTAACCAAGAGAAAGCAACGCTTGGGAGCGCTTGTCGCCCAGATCGCCTGCCGTTTGCTGGGCTTTATGAACCAACCGACGCCAGGTTTTGCCGGTTGCATAATCGGGAATGAAATATACGCTGTCCTGGAGATCAAGTACGGACCGGACAAACTGACTTTTTCGGCTCTCTTTTTCCGAATCCCCGAGAGAAAAAAGCTCATCCGCCCCCTTTTCCAGATGCAACTCAGCGCTCTTATAATCCTCCTCCCGGATCGCTTCTTCGATCAACCGGACCCACAGGGCCACGGCCGCTTCCACCCGGCCTGAACCGGAAAGCAGCCGGGCCATAAGGGCCGGACCGACCGCGTCTGTCAGTCCGTTGCGCTCGATCCGTTCTATCCACCTTGATCGCTTTTGGGGCGTATCGATATCGCGGATTCCGTGCCGTATGCCCGGGGGAAGATCGGGTGCGAGGGCGATTTTGTCGGGCGGGATTCGACGGATCCATCCCGAGGCCTCGGCTCCGTTGACCATTTTCAGAAATGGTCCGGTGGAAAGCGGTGCCAGGCGGCTGAAAAGATCCATGGGAATCGGCTTCCCGACGGCATGCAGAATCGCCAGGGACTCCCAGTGGGCAGGTGATAATTCCGGCGTACGACGGGCCTCCATGGTATACCTCCTGCAGATTCTTCGAAATTGAAGCAATTGAAAAAGGCAATATAAAACGCCTCCGAACCCGGGAAAACCCGAGGTCAACGCGATGTAAACCTTGTTCGTATAGTGTAAATAAGATAAATGAATAGATCAATATTATTTTCGAAATATCGTATGCAAAGCATTCGAAATTTCGAAAAAAATCTACTGAGCCCCTTATGATCCGGGTCCGAAATATTTAAAGGCCGGGATCACACGGATGGTCTTGTCGTTGCTTTTATATTCGGTCTCTTCCCGATAGGAAATAATGGTACCCTTTCGAATATCGAATTTATTCATGAACGCTCGCAGTCCCTTATAATTCAGCTTGCCATATTTGATTTCCACCGGAATGGGCACCTTGTTTCTTAATATGACATCCACTTCGTTTTTGTATGGATCGCGCCAAAAAAAATCGGCTTTCAGTTGATTGACAAGCAGGCATTCAAACACGGTTGACCGTGATAGGGTGTCCTCTTTGAAGAGCAGGGTGGTGTCGATAATGGCGGGATAGTATTTTTTCAGTTTTCTTTCAGTTTTTCGCCAATTATTGGAAAAATTGTAGACTTTTCGAACCAGGTAGGATTCTTCTAAATATCTTAAGTAATTTGAAACCGTTTGCCGCGAAACCCGCAATACTTTTGCAAGCTCGGACAACTCAATCAGTTGGCCAGGTGCTTCCATTATGGACTGCAACAGCGATTCCAACACGGAAATGTCGCGAATATTAAAAGCCTCCGGGATATCCTTGAAAACAATACGCCCCACGATGCTTTCATCAATATACTTTTTGATGATTTCTTTATCGCCGATACCGACCAATTCGGGAAAACCTAATGTCAAAATGAACTCGTCGAACAACTTGCCAAGTTCCTTTGAATACAAGTTCGCCGGAGTCAGGTCCAGTTTTTTGAATCGCAAGAATTCCTTGAAGGTTAGGAAATCAACTTTGAACTCAAATAGCCGCCCGCTGAGGGTTTCTTTTGATTTTTTTTTGATGAATAAAGATTCCGATCCGGAAGCAATGATCTTTACCTTGCCTTTGTAAATATCATACAAAGATTTTAATTGATCCTCCCAATTACTCAGCTTCTGAATCTCGTCGAGTAATAAAAGATACTGCCCCCGGCTAAAATTCAAACCGATAACCGCTTCGTATTGGTCGATGACACCCCTGATTCCTAACTGTTTGAACTCATCAAATGAAAAATAGCAGACTCTTTTGCTATCCAAGCCATCGGCAATTGAATCCGCCACAATCTTCAACATCAACGTCGTTTTTCCCAGACGCCTTAATCCCGACAAAACAATTATTTGGGGCAGGGGTAAGAATTTTTGAATGGTCGAATAGGCTTCCCGGTCATAGTAGGAAAGCGCATGGGGCGCCTTCCACCAGGGATTCATATCGATGAGCAAATCTCTAATCTCAGTCATATGTAATTAACCTAAAATAGATTCTACGTTAACTTAACATGACATATATTAGATGAGCGGCCATTTGTCAAATAGAAGCCGTACATGGAAAACCTGACTAAAGATATTTGAAATTTTGGATTTTGAATGGATGTATGCTGTCGATTTCTGTTATTGTTAGAAAAACGTAACAAGCCCTTCATGTTTTCGAAATATCGAAAAGAATCCATTCGATATTTCGAAAAAACTGCAGGTCAATTTTGACCGAATAAATTAAATCATTTAAAATTAAATGGTTGCGGATATGGAAATTTGGGCATGGATCTTGCTGTTATATCTTTGCAAACAACATCAGCATGCGGCAGTCCATGGGTTTTTCAAAACAAGGAGCAAATTATAATGATCAAAAGAGAAGAGATTAATCTGGCCGATCCCAAATACCACCCGGGCCCCAAACCGGTGGTCACCGGAAAAAAGGCGGTCTGCAGCACGGACAACGCCATCGTGACGAACACCATTCTCGGCGTCATGAAGGCCGGCGGCAACGCAGCGGATGCCGGCATTGCCGGCTGCATGGTCCAGGCGACCATCGAACCGTTTATGACCAACCACACCGGCACGGTGACCTTTCTTTATTATGAAGCCGCCACCGGAAAGACCTACCAGCTCGACAGCACCGGGACCTTTCCCCCGGACCTGCCGCCCTTCAAGCCGGTACCCCAGATGCCCAGCGGGTATTCCGCTATGCCGCCGTCGGCCTGTATTCCCGGATTCATGCCCGGTCTGAAGGAGATTCATCATCGCTTCGGGACCCAACCCTGGGCGGCGCTGTGTGAGGACGCCGTTTATTGGGCCGAGGCCGGCCATCACGTGTCCACCTTCGAATATTATGTCAACGCCTTCGGGAAGGATTTCGTTACCTATTTTCCCGAGGGCCGTAAATTCTACATGCCGGATGGTCATATGGTTCCCGTGGGGAAACGGTTCAGCTCTTCGGAAATGGCGCAAACCCTGAAGCGGGTGGCCGAAGCGGGACCCGACTACATGATCTCCGGGCAATGGGCCGACAAGTTCGTCAAAAAAGCCAATGACATGGGATGGAAGATCACTCGGGAACATTTGACCGATGCCACCCCGCCCCGGTGGATCGAACCGCTCAAGTTTAAACACCACGAGTATGAGGTGGTGAGTCTGGCGCCGCCCCAGCAGCAGGGCGTTTTCTGCGCCATTGTGCTGGGGATTCTGTCGCAGCTCGGGATTCGGGACCTGGACCCGGGATCCGCGGATGCCATTTACTATATGGCCCATGCGCTCCGGTGGGCTCAGCAGCAATGCGGATACCTCGGTGATCCGCAGATCGAAGGCGTCCCGCTGGATGAGCTGCTCGATTCCCGGTACCACAAATTCATCGCCGGGATTATTCAGGGCGCCCGTCCCAAGGTCGACCTTACCAGCCATGTAGCCATGACGGCCATTCCCGGCGGCATGGGCGGGTTTACAGGAACAGGCGGCGAACCCACCGGTGCCAACAGCCATCAGGACCAGCCATCGGGGAGCTGCGAGCTGAGTATCGTCGATACCGGCGGGAACTGGGTCCAGATGATGAACACCCTCCAGTCCGGCGGCATTCCCGGGATGGTGATCGACGGGATCCCCATGGTCGGTTCCCACGCTAGCTTTAACATCATCAATTCTCCCATGGATCAAAAACTGGTCAAGGGCGCCCGCATGCGGACGGTGATGGGAAACACCATCGTCTTCAAGGACGGAAAGCCCTGCATCTCCATGGGATCGCCCGGGAACGTCCACTGCACGGTGCCCCAGGTGCTCACCAACGTGCTCGATTTCAAGATGACCCCCTATGATGCGGCGGCCGCCCCTCGGCTGCTGAACCTGGGGGAGGACAGCTCCATCACCATCGAGGACCGGGTCTCGCCGGAAGCCCTCAAGGCATTGGCTGCCCTGGGCGTCAAGGTGAGAGCGACCCCGACCTGGGACATGCACATGGGTTCCTTCCAGATGTGCTGGCGGGATGAAGCGACCGGCGGAATCAATACCACCGTCGATCCAAGACGCTGCGGGTGGGCGGATGGGTTTTAGAATTCTTTGGCAAAATGACAAATGACCAATGACAAATGACCAATCACTTTGTTCACCGCCCGGTCGCATCGGCGGCAGGGTATCATGTACAACTAACTTAATTAGGAGGTAAATGATGAGACTGAAAAAACGTTTGTTAACGGGAAAGAATTGGATGACATTTCCGGCACTGCTGCTGGCGCTGGGATTGGTGCTGCTGCCGGTGATTGCCGGCGCGGCGGAAGAGGCCACAGAGGAAGCGACGGAAGATTATATTCTTGAAGACACGGTGGTCACGGCCACCAAAACCGGCGAGACACGCCTTCAGGAAACACCGCTGTCCATCACCGTGTTTGATTATGAAAAGATGAAAAATTCCGGAATCGAGAGCATGTTTGACATCGGAAACAAAACCCCGGGCGTTACCATCTCTCCCCAGGCCAGCTCCGCCTTCATTCGGGGGATCGGTTCCGACAATCCGCTGCTGGGCGGCTCCGAGACCGTCGGGGTATATGTGGACGAGGTCTACATGTCCCGGATCACCGGGTTTGCGATGGGCTTTCTGGATTTGAACCGTATCGAATTTCTCCGGGGTCCCCAGGGGACGCTGTATGGCCGAAATACCACCGGCGGGGCCATCAAGCTTTTCACAGCGGATCCGACGGATGAACTGGAAGGATATCTGGAGGGATCTTTGGTTCGCGGGGACAGTTTTATTGGTGAAGCAGCCGTCAGGCTGGCGGTTAACTACACGGATGCCGAGGGGTGGATAGATGATGTGGGCGGTGGTGACAATCTGAATTGCACCGAAACCCTGATGGGCCGGTTGAAGCTGGACTACAGGCCATCGGAAAATGTCGATATCCGGTTCAGTCTCGATGGTGCGACCAGCGACCTGACCTCCGGTTTCCCCATGCGGCCCATCGATCCCACCCCCTTTATTCAGGCGGGGGCCGTTGATGCATTCAGTTGGGATGAATCCTACAACAATTACCCGGAATCCAGCGGCGAGATCAATTACGGCGGCGGGTCGTTGAGCGTCGACTGGAACCTGTCGCAAGGGCTGGTCCTCAAATCCATCACCGCGCTTCGGGATTACAAGGGCGATTACGGTCGGAACGATTTTGACGGCACGAGCCTCGATCTGTGGAATTCCGAATCGATCGTCCAGTATAAACAGGCATCCCAGGAGCTCCAGTTCAACGTAGTAAAGGGCGCCTTCAAGCTGGTCAACGGCCTTTTCTACATGAAGGAAGAGGAGTCGAACCTGGCGGATTCTTACATACTGTACAATCTGGGACTCCCCTTCGGCGTCGATTACTTGAATGAATACGATGCGGAAAATGACACCACGACATTTGCGGTTTTTACGCAAGGCGAGTATTCGCTGACCGACAAGATAAACCTCCTGGCGGGTCTTCGCTACACCAACGAAAAAAAGGAGATTTCGGTCAACACTGATAGCAGCATCGATCTGAACCCGGGTTTCGGTCTTCCGCCCGGCACCGTCCCCTCCCTGGTAATTCGAACCATCACGGCCTATATGAATGAAGATAACTGGGACGCCTGGACCCCGAAGGTGGGCATCGACTATCGGCTTAGCGATGATGTGTTTCTCTACGCATCCATTACCAACGGCTTTAAAAGCGGTGGATT
>JAFDDL010000158.1 GCA_019310865.1 Deltaproteobacteria bacterium
GTTCCCTTGGGAATGTCGACGGTTGTTTCTTCGGCTAAAGTCGGCACCGTGATTTTTGCGCCAAGTGCCGCTTGGGTAAAGGAGATGGGAACCTGGCAAATGACATCGCTATTGTTGCGTTTAAAAAAGTCATGTGGTTGTACGTCGATAAATACGTAAAGGTCACCCGGGGGGCCGTTGTTGCTGCCGGCTTCTCCTTCACCGGTCAGTCGCAGTCGAGAACCATTGTCAACGCCGGCTGGGATTTTAACGGAAACCGTTTTATTGACCATCACCTGACCTCTGGCATGACATATGCCACAGGGATTTGGAATGATCTGACCGCCGCCGCGACAGGTGGGACACGTGGTTCGAACGGAAAAGAATCCCTGATTTCGAGAGACTTGCCCGGAACCACCGCAGGCACGGCAAATATCGGGATGGGTGCCCGGTTCGCAGCCGTTGCCGCCGCAGGAGCTGCAGGTGGTCAGCTTCTCAACGGAAATTTCTGTTTCCGTACCGAAAGCGGCGTCCATAAACGAAAGCCTCAGGTCATAACGCAAGTCCGCGCCGCGCGTGGCTCTGGTACGGGTTCGTCTTCCCGTGCCGAATCCGAAAAAATCTTCGAATATGTCACCAAAACTCGAGAAAATATCATCGAAACCGCCGAAGCCTGAAAAGCCGGTTCCTTCAAGGCCTTGATGACCGTACT
Source organism: Deltaproteobacteria bacterium (assembly GCA_019310865.1). The sequence goes on from JAFDDL010000158.1 coordinate 692, forward strand.
GATCATACAGGGATCGTTTTTGGGGATCCCGAAGCACTTCATAGGCTTCGGCCGCCTCCTTGAAGTTTTCCTCAGCTTGCTGATCACCCGGATTTCGATCCGGGTGATATTTCATGGCCATTTTTCGATAAGCCGTTTTGATTTGATCGTCATCGCTTTCGCGGTTGACATCTAAAATCTCATAAAAATCCCGTTTGGTTGTCATTGAACGCCCTATTATCTTTCCGGATTTTATTTACGATGCGGCCTATCACCATTGGTTTCCCAGTGATGATAATGCAATATAATAATGCAGAATAAAAGCTTGTCAATTGGCCTTTTCCGGCTCGCGAGCCCTAAGCCGCGATTGGTCGCCGGATCAAGGTATCCTTTTTCCATCTTTTGTCGTTACGAATCGGGTAATCGATGCTGAAATGCAATCCCCGGCTTTCCTTTCGATAGCGGGCGCAATCGATGATGAGTTCGGCCACTGTGGCGATGTTACGTAGCTCGATAAGCCCGGCATCTACTTTAAAGTCCCAGTAATACTTGTGAATTTCATTTTGGATAATCTCAATTCGTCGCTTTGCCCGGTCCAGTCGTTTATTGGATCGGACGATGCCGACATAATTCCACATGAGCCTTCTGATTTCATCCCAATTATGGGAAACCATGATCACTTCATCACTATCCGTGGTCCCCACCTCATCCCAGGCAGGTATTTCCGAAGCTGAGATGTGGGTTATGTCAGCGATATCAGCCGCTGCCTGTTTAGCCGCCATGTGTGCAAAAACGAGGGCTTCGAGCAATGAATTGCTGGCAAGGCGATTGGCCCCGTGAAGTCCGGTAGAGGCGGATTCTCCCACCGCATACAACCCGTTGATATCAGCCCTTCCGGAAGTGTCCACCCCAATTCCGCCGCACATATAGTGAGCGGCCGGAACCACCGGAATGGGATCCGTTGTCATGTTGATGCCAAAGGACAGGCATTTATCATATAGGTTCGGGAATCTGTGTCGAATAAAATCCGGTTTCTGATGGGTAATATCCAGAAATACGCAATCTTCCCCGCTTTTTTTCAGCTCCGTATCGATGGCCTTTGCCACCACGTCTCTGCAGGCCAGATCTTTTTGGGGGTCATACTTTGCCATGAACGAATTGCCGGTCGAATCGATTAAAACCCCACCCTCACCTCGAACGGCTTCCGATATGAGAAAATTTTTTGCCTCCGAATGATACAAGCAGGTCGGATGAAACTGCACAAACTCGAGGTTTGCCACGGTTGCCCCGGCTCGGTAAGCCATTGCAATGCCATCTCCGGTGGCAATGTCCGGGTTGCTCGTATAGAGATAGACTTTTCCGGCGCCGCCTGTGGCCAACAAGGTCGTCTTAGCAGAGAACGTCTTCACCTGGCTGGTTGTTGTATCCAGGACATAGGCGCCGCAGCAGATTTCTTCATGGGAAGTGGTTACGACACCTCTTTTGATACGGGTGGACCGTGTGATCAGATCGATGGCAACATGGTTTTCAAAGATAGTTATCCGGTCATCTTTTTGCACACGCGCCACCAGGACGCGCTGAAGTTCGCTACCTGTCATATCATGTGCGTGCAGGATCCGGTTATGAGAATGCCCCCCCTCCCTGCCAAGGTCGTAAGCCGGTGTGCCCGATTGATCGATAGCGGTATCCTTGACGTTGAAGTGGACGCCCAGATCGGTTAGCTCATTAATTCTATCTGGGCCATTTTTTACTACAATTTCAGCAACTTGCTTATCGGTAAGCCCATCACCCGATGCCAGCGTATCTTGAATGTGATCATCAAAAGAATCGAGGCCGTCAAACACGGAAGCGATGCCACCTTGGGCTTTATTGGTGTTGCTGTCCATAACCCCGCATTTGGTGATCAGCGTAACGGACCCGTATGGGGCCACTTTTAGGGCAAACATAAGCCCGGCCACACCGCTTCCAACGATTAAAAAGTCTGATTGATATATCATGGTTTTCTATCTCGTTTTAACGAAGGCTCGAACGGGGCCGCTGGGACCGACGCGATGCAAATCCAATAATCAGACCCAGGAGCAGCACACCGGCGCCGACGATGAACCATGTGATGCGTTTGTCTTCATACAACAGGGATAGCTCTTCTGCCAACTGATCGGCCCGTGATCGTTCCTTGGACAGTTGCGCTGTGGATTTTTCATAATTCGACTTGAGTTTTAAAAAATCAGCCGATTCTTTTTTTAATTTATCGAAGTCTGTTTGCAGTGTATTAATACCAGTCGTTTTTTTGGTTAGATCAGCCTGAAACGTCTTATTTTCCGATTTCAGCCGTTTCGTATCACTTCGCAATAGGGTCGCTTCTTTTTTCAATTGCTGATGCGCTTTTTTCAGTCTTTCCAGGGCAATACCCACGGGCAGATCCATTTGTAGATACTGAATCATGACCCAGCCCTCTTTTCCGTTTTCCAGAAGCACCTTGGACCACTCATTATCCGTTTCGCGAACATCAACCGATGTACCGGATCTCAACATGGCAATGATTTTATATCCGCTTCCCGGGCCGGTTCGTAGCGTTATTTCTCGCACCGGTGTCACATATTGTGTTTCCGCCGAAATTGCCGCGGGAAACACAACAAGCCAAATCCCTATTAAAATGGCATATCTCATTGATCTGCTCCTCAAATCCGCCAAGGGATCGAATGGTTTTGCCCTTGACTAACAGGTAAAAAACATTAAAATAATTGCCGGAATGATGCATGTTGTGCTCGGTTTGCCACAAACCGGCTCAATATGGTATATGGTCTTGTCGGTTATTTTTATGTGTCGGCTAATCATTCTGTCAATGTTTTCTTTAAAAAATTACCAAAGGGCCCAAGGAATCTGGAAGACTTTTATGATCACGTTCGATTTACAATGCGCCGCCGGACACACGTTTGAAGGCTGGTTCGATGATGCAAAGGCATTTGAGATGCAGCGGAAAAAAAATCTCATTAATTGCCCGGTGTGTGATGATTCAAATATTTCAAAAAAGTTCTCACCGTTCGCCATTAAAGGATCACCCTCGCCACGGCAACCGGCAATGCCCTCAGCTGACGAACTTGCCAAAATCGGTCGTAAAATTGCAGAGTATGTGGATAAAAACTTTGATGATGTCGGATGTGATTTTGCAAAAGAGGCCCTGAAGATTCATTACGGGGTATCCCAGGAACGAAATATCAAGGGAACCAGCACAAAGGAAGAGGAAAAGGTATTGAAAAAAGAGGGCATACCTTTTGTTAAATTTCCAGTGGCGACATCAAATGACGCGGATTCATAGCGGACACCCCTACCTTTTCAATGCGCTTTTTATAACATCTGTTGGATATCCATTCTTGATATTGCACAATGGAAATACATTATGACAATAGAATGGTCTTCGACCCAGTTGCGTCGCTTGAAAGAACTGAACGGAAGCGCCGAACTTCTATCCAAGTCGTTTGATAGTACCGCTGAACGAAATCATGCTTTTCAGAAGGTCGAGGGTAAGTTAAAGCGTGATGCGAAGAAAAGGCTTGAAGATATAAAGGCCGGTCCACGCAGGCCTAGATTGTGTGTTTTGGAGCAGATTCTCACATCTGAATTGATAACAGCGGGTTTCGTGCAGGTCACCACCCCTATCATCATGTCCCGGGCCCATTTGGCGAAAATGTCCATTACCGAACAGCATCCCCTTCACTCGCAGGTTTTTTGGTTGGACGATAAAAGATGTCTCCGTCCCATGCTGGCGCCGCATCTCTATTATCTATTGAAGGATTTATTACGCCTGTGGGAGCGACCGGTGCGGGTTTTCGAAGTCGGTCCCTGTTTCCGGAAGGAGACTCACGGTGCCCAGCATGCCAATGAGTTTACCATGCTGAACCTGGTAGAAATGGGGCTCCCGGCTCAAGATCGACATGATCGGCTCGAGGAAATGGCCCAACGGGTCATGGCTGCTGCCGGCATCGAAGATTATCGACTCGTGACGGAATCATCCGATGTTTACGGGGACACGATAGATGTTGAAGCCGGTCTGGAAGGACTCGAGGTGGCCTCCGGGGCCATGGGGCCGCACGCCCTGGACGAGGCCTGGCGGATTACCGACACCTGGGTGGGTCTGGGATTCGGGCTTGAGCGACTGCTGATGATATCCGAAGGCATCGACAGCTTAGGGAAAATGGGACGGAGCCTTTCCTATCTGGATGGCAACCGTTTGAACATTTAGGCTGATTATATAAAGTTTAATGATATGCGTGTCGCGATAATCGGAGGTAATCTGCAGGGTGTGGAGGCGGCCTACCTTTCCCGAAAGGCCGGGTGGGAAACGCTGCTTTTGGACAAACGCCCCGTACCGCCGGCCAAAGGTTTATGTGATTGTTTTGTGCAGCATACTGTTTCGCCTGAAAACCTTCCCAATAAGCTTCTGAAAGGCGTCGATGTGGTGCTTCCGGCCTTTGAAGATCTCGAAGCCCTCACCGTTCTGGTTGAATGGGGCCATGCGACCGGAATCCCCGTTGCGTTTAATCTGGACGCATATGCGATTTCCACATCCAAGCGCCGGTCTGATCGGCTGTTCAAACGAATGGGGTTTAACGTGCCGGCCCCTTGGCCGGAGTGCGATTTTCCTGTGATCGTGAAGCCGGATAACGCCAGCGGAAGCCATGGCGTTCATATCCTGGCCGATGGGGATGCGTTAACTGAACTTATGACCGCCAGTAAAGGCGGCGATTCATGGGTGATACAGGAATTCGTGCCCGGTCCGTCTTTTTCCATAGAGGTGATCGGCGGAAACGGACATTATACGGCATTTCAAGTGACCGATCTTTTCATGGACGCGGTTTTTGACTGCAAGCGTGTGATGGCACCAACTACCTTACCTGCAGAGGCTGTACAGGAATTCGAGCGGCTTTCCCTGGCCATTGCCGGGGAGCTCAATTTGACGGGAATCATGGATGTGGAAGTGATCCACAATGACAATAAACTGAAAGTTCTTGAGATCGACGCACGACTGCCCAGTCAGACACCGACGGCCGTATACTGGTCCACCGGCGTGAACTTAGTGGAGCAGCTCGGCAAATCGGCTATTGGGGGGAACCATACACCGGTATTTCCAAGTTGCGGTGCGCCGCGATTCGTGGTTTACGAACATATTCAAGTGGGGCCCGGAATTATCGAGGTGGCTGGTGAACATATCATGAGCCAGGTGGGGTCGTTGCAGCTTCAAAAGGATTTTTGGGGCGCCGATGAGGCCCTCACGAACTATAAAGCCGGGCAGGATAGCTGGGTGGCCACCCTGATTTATTCGGGGATGGACCCAAAGACCGTCATGGAAAAACGGCACCAAACGATGCGATCCATCTGTAAAAAATTTCGGATTGAGCATGTGGTTGACTCAAAACCAGATGAAGATTGAAGTTACTCAAGGTTATGACGCGACTGAAAACAGATGATATCTCAGATATTGCCGCCAATCTCGATACTTATGATAGTGTGCTGTTGGAAAAAACAGGCCGAACGTTGATGCAGCTGGCCTGCGATTCCGCGGGGGTTAAAGAGATAGAGGCGGCACAACGCATTGTAGGTTGCCGCGCAGCCGTCGTTCCCATGACCTGTGGTGAGGGCGTCATTGCGGGATTTCCGGAAGCCGTTGCTGCCATTTGCATCCACTTGGGCTTCCAGGGAGCGGTCACAGAAACTGTCGACGCCACTGGTGTGGCCGAAGCCGTGGAAAAACAAAATGAGATCGTCCTGATGGCCGATGATCATCGATTTGTGGCCATCAACCTGAGAACACGCCGGGTGTCCGACAATGTTGTTGCCACCGGCAGGGGATTTGCCGTTGGCCTCGCGTTGATGTCAAATGGGGTTGAGGGAAAGCAGGTGTTGGTGCTGGGGTTGGGACCGGTGGGTCGAAGTGCGGCATGGGAGCTGATTAGCCGGGGAGCACAACTTACCTTGTTTGACATTGACCAAAATAAATGCAGGACAGCGGTGTTGACGCTACAGAAAGCAAGCAATAAGGTTGTTTATGCAGCCAGTGATCTAACCGAGGCCCTGTCGAATCATTCTTTTATTTTAGATGCAACGCCGGTGCCGGACGTGATTAATTCGAATTATATTTTTCCTGAGACCATCGTTTCAGCACCAGGCGTTCCGCTTGGGTTGACACGCGAGGCTCAGCGGAAAATATCCAAACGGCTGCTCCATGATCCATTACAGATTGGAGTTGCATCCATGTTATTGGACGCAATATGTCATGATGGCTGAAGAGAAAAAGACGAAAAGGCCCAAGAAGCGCTACTACCGAAAACGGATCGAACTGTTTAAGCTGATCGAGAAGATTAAACTATGGCCCTCTAGAACCGGGACGCTGCATGGTGTAAAAACAATCGAAAAATTTGGCAATCAGGCCCGAATTACCACTCATTGCGGAGAGGTTTTCATGGTGACAAATTCCCGGAACAGCCGATCAGCCCGATGGCTTCGCAACAAATGGTTCCGGAGTGTTTGTCCCACATGCCGCATTCCGGACTGGAAGCTCGATAAATTCGATTCTACCCAATTCAGGCGCCATTATGGTTCGTCATTGAACAGCTGATGAAACCCGTAAGCTCCTTGATTTTATTGTGGTTGCGCGTTACAGCCCTTTGCGCCTATTCGTCATCGTGCTTAGCGCCATACGCCTTATACCCACTATCGATGTAACGATATTATAGTATAGGACATTTTAACAACATGACACGTGAAAAATTGTTGTTTTTTCTTGGGGAAAATTTCATTGCGCGGTGAATCTGGGCGATCTGGTCCGGCTTAACACAGAGTTACCGATGCATTCTTATAATCTTTGCTGATATTGGTGTTGATATGATAAAATCCTTTAGTAAATTTGCCAAAGCTAATTTGCAGAGATAAGAGCATCGTCCAAGATGAGGTAATGCGAATGACCTATAACTTTGATCCCGACCGGTGGTACGACAATGAACTGGCGGTAATAGAGTTGGAATTAAAAACCGGTAAGCTGTCGGAATCGGAATACAATAAGGCGGTTGAGGTGCTTGACCAGCAATATCACGAGATGTGGTCTCGTTTAGACG
>JAFDDL010000159.1 GCA_019310865.1 Deltaproteobacteria bacterium
TTTCTCATACCCTTTATGTCCTCGCTGATTTTGTTAAAAAAAGGGGGCCGGGAAACCCGGTTTTTCATATTTCCACAAAAATTTTCCGTTCATTCGACAGGCAGTAGCTTTTTCGGTATTCATAGGGTTTATCTGCGTAGGTAAAAGACAACATTTCAACGGTAAGAATCGGCATGCCGGCTTTTATTTCCAGCAGTTCCGCAGTCTCTTTATCCGCCGCTTCGGCACCGAACAATTTTTGGTTGTACACCGTCGTCAGGCCATACTTATCTTCCAGCATCTCAAACAGGAGGCTTTTCTCGAAGGCCTTTGGGGGAAGTTCATCCAGCCCCGGAAGCATTTTCCGGGGCAGGTAGGATAAGCTGTAAATTATCGGTTTTTTCGCAACAGAGAACAAACGCCTGATTTCATACAAATCCTGGTTACGCCTGATTTTCAAATAACGATTATGGAATTCGCTGCCCGCTGTTTTTTTTATCTCGATGACGTTTACGTCGAGCTGAACCTGTTCGTCTCTGAAATCTTTCAGCAACCGGTAATAACGAAGATTTTGCCTGCGCAACATCGTTCCGCTCACAAAGGTCCCCTTGCCCTGAACGCGAGACAGGTACCCTTCGTTGACCAGGTTCAGCAATGCCTTTTTCACCGTACCGATGCTGACCTGGTGAATTTCAGCCAGTTTGCGTTCGGGTGGGATGCTTTCCCCGGGGCCCCATATTCCCTTTTCGATTTCATCCCGAAGCGACTTCTGCAATTTATAATATACCGGGATAGGCGCCTCTGCCGACTTTTTATACATGTTGTTCACTGAATATGACCTTTTTCTCTTTCCAAAATTAGCAGTACAGGATTCTCAATTGATATATATGTCTATATATATAAAATGGATTTATTAACCTTTGTCAAGCTTTTTTTATGGCCTGTATTTCTCGGTGAAACCAGCAATGACGTTAACGTATTGATGTTACTATAAATCTATCGGATGGGACTGGAGAGCGGCCGCCACTGTAGACGCATTGAGTTGATGAAAAGTCAGGCCTTAAAGATCAATCCCGATCTTGAATGAACACTTGACAATGTTGGACAGTACCGTATCTTGTATGTCCGGCAGGACGATCAACTGGTCATAGAAGTGGTAAAAGTACGCCCTCGGGGCGACATCTATAAGAGGTGATTATGGAATACCAAACCATAAAAGAAAATGGTAAGGTAAAATTTGTAGTTATTCCTTTTAACGATTTTCAGAAGTTAATGGACCGACTGGAGGATACTGCCGATCTGCGAGCCATTCGAGACGCTAGAAGGGAACCGTTATATAATCAAAAAGCTTCCGAAGATTATATCTTTATGAATCCTGTAAAACGGGAGTGCTTTGAAAAAGGCTGGACGCAAAAGGATCAAAACGAATAATAAGGGCTCGCGGCAATAAATAATCCCACAAGATTGCGCCGAAAAGGCAAGCAAGATGTGGAATTACTTTTGCCGGGGCCCTAAGATCGCAAAAAAACTAGTTTCTCAAGTTCCCGATGATGGTGGCAACCCCGAGCCCACCGCCGCAACAGGAACTGAATATGCCGTATCTTCCGCCTTTTCGGATCAACTCGCGCATGGTGAACATGCAAATCCGGGCGCCGGATGCCCCGTTGGGATGACCGAAGGCGATGGCGCCGCCGTTTGGATTCCATATGTCCATGTCCACCGTTTCGCCGGTCTGGTTCTCCATCTCCTTGATGACCGCCAAATTCTGGACTGCGAAGGCCTCGTTGCACTCGAGGACATCCATATCGGAAAGCTTCAGACCGGCACGGGTCAAGGCCTGGGGCATGGCGTAGGCCGGTGCGATGCCCATAAGACGCGGATCGCAACCGCAGTCCGCTCCGGCGATCCACCTTGCCATGGGTTCGTATCCAAGTTCTTTGGCCTTTTCGGCGCTCATCATGAGGACAAAGGCCGATCCGTCGTTCTGCCCGGAGGCGTTTCCGGGCGTTACAGTGCCCCCCTTCTTGAAAACCGCCGGCAGTTTTGCCATCCCTTCGAGGGTGGACGTGGGTCGGGGATGCTCATCGATCTTGAAAACGACCTCGGGCGTCTTTCGGGTGGCCGGAAACGTGACCGGGATGATTTCTTCATCAAAATAGCCCGCCGCCATGGCCGCCTTGGCCCGCATCTGGCTGTTATAGGCAAACTCGTCCTGGGCTTCCCGGCTGATGTCCCATTTTTCCTGCATGTTTTCCGCCACAATTCCCATTCCGATATTCTCCGCCTCAACCGGTGACAGTTGGGGCATCAGCGGCATGGGGGGAATCAGCTTGTAGGGGGGCGTGGCGGTGGAAAACTTAATGGGCATCTGGCTGTATGCTTCCATTCCACCGGCGATGATGACATCGGCCTGATTTGCCAGGATCTTCCAGGCCGCATGATTGATTGCGTCAATGGCCGAACCGCACTGCATCTCCACATACGAAGCAGACGTTTCGTATCCCAGACCGGCGTCAAGCACCGCCCACCGTGCCGGGTTCGGTGAATGAGAGCATCCCAGGGCCGTGCCCAGAAACACACAGTCAACTTTGGTTTTTTCGGCAATCTTTGTTTGTTCCACCAGCCCCCGGATACCAATTCCCGCCAGTTTGGAGGCAAATATGTCCTTGAGCGTTCCGCCCAAACGTCCAAAAGGGGTTCGCATACCGTCGATCAATACAACTTCTCTTTGTGTCATTTTTTGTTTTCCTTTCAATTAGACTCGGGACGAATCCTTGGGCAGTCCAAGTACCCGTTCGCCGATGATATTGCGTTGAATTTCAGAGGTGCCCGCCTCGATGGTGTTGCCCTTGGATCTCAGGTACATGTATTGCCAAAAACCGTTGGTAATGCTCCAATCCGACCCGCCGGTGACCTGGCTGCCCGGTCCCTGCATCGAGAGCGCGGATTCGGTGATGCGCTGGTTGGGCTCACTCCACAGGATTTTGCCGATGGACCCCTCGGGTCCCGGTATTCCGCCTTCCAGTTCATTGCTCAAGTTTCGAAGGCCGTGGTATTTGAGCACCATGACATCAATGTATGACTTTGCAATCTCTTGCCGTAAGATGGGATCTTCTATGACCGGAAGACCCGCACGTTTGGTGGTATTCGCCATTTCCAGCATGGCCTCGACGTTTTTTTCATACGCCACCCCAAACACAACATCTCCCAGGGTTCGTTCGAACATCAGGGTCGTGAGCAGAATCTTCCACCCGTCTCCTTCATTTCCAACCAGCATGTCGGCGGGCACCCGAACATCGTTGAAGAAAATTTCGTTGAATTCCGGCTCTTTTGTAATCTGAGGTATCCCCACCACCTCGATTCCGGGAAGCGTCATATCACACAGCAGATAGCTCAAGCCCCTATGCTTCTGAGCCTTCGGGTCCGTTTGAACCACCAGGATGCAGTAATCGCCGTGCTGAGCGTTGGTCGACCATACCTTCTGTCCATTAACGACATAATGATCGCCGTCCTTCACCGCCGACGTTGAAATACCCGCCACATCGGATCCGGCATCCGGCTCACTGAACCCCTGGCACCAGTTATGAGTCCCGTCCAGGAGTTTCGGGAGAAACTCCTTTTTCTGCGCTTCGTTGCCGCAGTGTAAAATGGTGGGAGCGGCAAGGGCATGTGCCAGCGCACCGGCGTTTGTCAGCCCCCCGGCAAAACCAGCAAGACATTGCTTGACGATGACCTCATCCATCATCCCTCTGCCTTGACCGCCATATTCCTTGGGAAAGTTCATCCCGGCGTATCCGGCATCATAGAGACGTTTCTGAAAGGCCTTGTAGGCACGGTTGGCGTCCGGGCCTGATCCGGCCATGGGGTTTGTCTTGACTTCCCCGAAGGGGCCTTCCTCGAATTCAGGTAGCGTTTTTTCCAGCCACGACAAGACCTCTGTGCGAAAGGCTTCCTCTTCCGGCGTCATTGTAAAATCCATAATGTTGATCTCCTTTTACTGAACCATCCGGTCCAAACTTAGCATATCATAAGTCCATCGAATTTGAATTTCATTGTATTTCGTCTGACGTATATCGTTTTGGAACCCATTCGGATTCCCACTTGATAAGAATATAGTGGCAAAATACGTGCCACTTAAACAGCATAGAATTTTTAATATTATTTTTCAAATAGTTATCTTTCACTCCTCGTTTTTGTTGTCGCAAAAACAACGAATTATATTAATAATACATCAATATATTGATGACACGTCGTCTATATATAGCCGATTTAATCCTATCCATTGCCGGTGAAATGTGCTACCAATTGGGAATCGAATTCCGGTTTTTGCACAAGGGTTTCCCTTTGCATCATCCGGGTGGCATCAAATGGGGACACCGATGGACAACGGAAATATGTCAACTAAGACAAGTCAAGATAGTCCATTGCTGGCACTTGCCGCCTTGTTCGATGGGGATTTTTCCATTGACTGGATTCAGGAGATCTCCAACAGCACGGCCACACCGCTGCTAACGGCTTTTGAAGACGCAATCGGTGAGGGCGTTTTAACCTCGATAGAGGCGGGGATATATCGGTTCGTCGATGTCGGGAAACGCGAGAAACTCAAGGCCTCCTTTCAACCATTGGAGAAAGAACGACTCCATCGAAAAATCGCAAGCCTTCTTATGCGCGATGCTCCGGATGAACAGACCGGCACCCTTCAGGCAGCCGGCCACCTGCTTTACATTCCCAACGACATCCAGGGGTGTCGGCAACTGCTCAAGGCCGGCACCCATTATATGAAATCGCCCCGATTGATCGAAGCCCAGCGCTGTTTTACAAAAATCATCGATGATCTGGGCCGGCTGGCGGGGGCAGAAGCCGATCTGGTTTATGTGCAAACAGCCATCGAAAGCTCCAAAACTTATATTGCCGGCGGGGATTATTTGGGCCCGGATACGGTGCTGCGCGAAGCCCTCGGGCGCGCAAAAAATCTTAGCGATACGCTTTACCAAGCCCATATCGAGATGCATTTATCCCATGTGGAAGGCGCTCGAGCCCGATATGGTTTGTCCGCCGGACATTACAAGCGGGCCTGTCTGCTTGCCCGGGATATTTCCAATTCGAAATGGGAGCGCTCATTTGCCATGTATAAAATGACGAATCTTCATGGCTCGGGCCGCTATAAGGAGGCGCTGTTGGGGCATGAACAGTATGTTCCGGATGTGGCCCGGTATCCACGGACCTTCTATTCCACCGGCACTGCGATTATGTTTGGCGAGTGCCTGGCAGCTACCGGGCAGGTGAGCCAGGGGTTGGGTCTGTTGCATGCCCTGCGAACCCATTGCAGAAAGCTGAATAATCCAAACATGGCCTGCGAAACCACCATCGCCCTTGGAACCGCGCTTCTCAATATCCGAAAATCGCATGAGGCCATCGGGTATCTGAACGAGTCTTTGAAAGATGCCATCGCTGGTGAAAATCACCGCATGAAAATAATAACCACGTTAATGCTGGCCTACGGCCATTATCTAAACAGCGACAATAAAAAATCTTTCGGTTTTTTGAAACAATTTATCCAGTTGTTGAAAAAATCCCGGACAAACGCGCGCGCCAACCCCTGTCTGCTTGAAATTCTCTACGCCATGAAAACAGGCAAATTCCCCCGGATCGATGATCTTACGCTTGCAAAAGAGATCAAGGAATTTATTAAAGTCCCCAATGCACATTTCAAGGGGATTGCGTTTCGATACAAAGCCCTGCTGCAGATGCGTGAGGGCGCGCCCGCTGATGCGATATCCGGGTCATTGGGGCACGCCTTGCGATGGCTCGAAGTGTCCGGGCACCAATATGAGGTCGCCAGGACCCGACTGGAAATCGCACGCTTTTACCGGACCCGGGGAAATAAAAAGAAAGCCGACTCGGCTCTCAAAAAGGTCACCGAACACCTATCCCATACAGATGTGGATCTGGTCCCGCAGGATCTCAGAGCATTGGTTAAAGATGTCCGGGACGAGAAGGACCTGCTCAAGGAGATATTGAAACTGGGCCAGGAAATCGTTTCGATTCATGACCACAAGGCCCTGGTTCATCTCATCATATCGACAGTGAACCGAATAACAGGGGCCGAACGGGGTGCCATTTTCCTTTTTGGTGACGGCGAGACTCCTTCTCGCCTGAGTCTACGGGCATCCAAAAACCTCACTGCAGACGAAATTAATAGTCCGGGCTTTTCCGCTTCCATGGACTGGGTGGCGGCAACTGCCGCCACCGGTAAAGGATGTGTAAAAGTGATGACACCGGATGCGCATGCCGACATATACCTGGATCGACAAGTCCAAACGTGTATTTGCGTGCCCATGGTCGTGAGGAATAAAACGGTTGGGATTTTGTATCACGATAATTGTTTGCTGCCCAATACGTTCCGCGAATCCGACCTGGAAATCCTATCCTATTTTGCCGCCCAAGCGGCCCTGGCCATCGACAACGCCCGTTCCTATGAAGAAGTCCAAAGCATGAATCAACGCCTGGCGGAAGAAAAAGATTATTTCGAGGAACAACATCTGGACAGTATTCATTTTGAGAATTTTGTGGGTGAAAGCAACGCCATTCGTTCTGTTTTGTCCCAAGTCGATCAGGTGGCCGAAACCAATACCACCGTCTTGATACTCGGCGAGACCGGCGTGGGCAAAGAACTCATCGCCAGGGCCATTCACAGCCACAGCCTACGCCGCGACAAACCGTTTATTCGCGTGCACGCCTGTGCACTTCCGGAAAGTCTCATTGCCAGCGAGCTTTTCGGACATGAAAAAGGTGCCTTTACCGGGGCCGACAAACAGCAGGTCGGCCGGTTCGAGCTTGCCGACACCGGGACGCTATTTCTGGACGAAATCGGCGAACTGCCACTTGATATCCAGGTGCATCTGCTCCGGGTCCTGCAAACCGGTGAATTTGAAAGAGTTGGCGGCCACAAAACCCTTCACTCGGATTTCAGACTGATTCTGGCCACCAATCGGGATCTGCAAAAGGCCGTCCGCCAAAAGCGTTTCAGAGATGACCTCTTTTATCGAATCAACGTGTTTCCCATTCCCGTTCCCCCCCTTCGGGACAGAAAAGAAGACATCCCGCTGCTTGTTTCATTTTTTATCAGCGAATACGCCGCAAAAATGGGCAAGGCGGCGGTAAAAATCCGCCGAATGGATTTACAGCGGCTCATGGCGTATGACTGGCCCGGCAACGTGCGCGAACTGGAAAATGTCATCGAAAGAGGGATCATTCTCAGCCCTGGATCGGAACTCATCATTCCGGAACTGGAACCGGACAAGCCCCCCACGAAGCTCTCGGGGCCGTTTCCGACCCTGAGAGAAAACGAGCGCCGGTTGATCATATCCGCCCTGCAAAAAACGAACGGTAAACTCCAAGGTCCCGGCGGTGCATCAGAACTGCTGGACATCAATACCAGCACCTTGAAATCACGCATGAAAAGACTCGGGATAAACCGCCAGACATAGGGGTCAAGTCCGCTCTTGCATAGGGGTCAAGTCCGCTCTTGGCTCTTTACAATTGTTTTTTCCAAATTCCCCAAATGCATGCGCAGCTTACGCTCCCTGGCCAACTTCTTTTTCATGCGTTCAATCACGCTGCTGACCGTGCTATCGTTGTCGATTTGAAACTGACTACCAATTTCCTTTAAAGTGTCCCGTCTTAGCTTCCTGGTAAGATATATAGCCACATTCCGAGCCT
>JAFDDL010000160.1 GCA_019310865.1 Deltaproteobacteria bacterium
AGCACCTGCTTTTATAATCGGATAAAAAAAAGACGTTCTAAACAAAAAAAGGGAGTCATATCATGGAAATGGACAAGAAAAGTCTGCCTGTTTTCGATGTCACCGGAAAAGAAATCCTTCAAGTGGGCATCGTTGTTCGCGATGTGGTGAAAACCGCTAAACGGTATTCAGAAATATTTGGTATCGGTCCCTGGGCCTTTTTTGACGGCGGGGGTTCGGATTATATTTTGCATGATCAGCCGAGAAACGTGGAATCCGCTCTGCGCATGGGATTTGCGAAGCTGGGGAGACTTGAGATCGAACTTCTGCAGCCGCTCTATGGCCCGAGCACCCACATGGAGTTCTTGCAGACCCGGGGGGAGGGTGTTCACCACCTGAGTTTCGATGCGGTGGATAATCGCAGAGAATTTGTCTCCGCTTTGAAGGGCCACGGTATTGAAATTGAGATGGAAGCGAGTGTGGCGGGGGCTTATACGGCTACCTACATGTCGACCCAGAAACATCTGGGAACCTTCTTCGAGGCGCTGGAGGTGGTTTCAGAGGAAAAATACAGTCAGATGACACCGTGGGGCATTTACGAGCCCAAAGGCCCCGGGATCATCAACATGAACGGAAAAGAGATCGTACAGGTGGGTATCGTCACCGACAGTGCCGAGAGGATGGCCGGGCACTACGAGGAGATCTTCGGTATCGACTCCTGGTTTTTTATGGATCTAAAGCCTCCGACGGCAGTGGGACATAATTGGCACGGGGTCACTTTGACAGAGAACACGGATTTCCTCGTGAGGGCGGCATTCGGGAATATCGGCAACCTTCAAATCGAGTTGCTTGAGCCGGTGAAAGGCGTCGGGACCCATATGGATTTTTTAAAGACGAAAGGGGTGGGTGTCCATCACATCAGCTTTGATCTAATAGATGATTACAGAGAGGTTGTGGCCGCTTTAGAAAAAAATGGTGTGGGTTCCGAGATGAACGGGCAGATGGAATTCGAGGGCGAGACGCAGATATTCAACTACCTGGATACGGGCCAAGCGCTAGGTACTATTTTAGAGGTGGTTGGCGTCATTAAATAGTATTAGAAAGGAAAAAGGATGATCAGCGACAGTTTAAAGAAAAAATGGATGGCGGTAAGCCAGATGGAAGATTTTCATATTTATGCACCGGAATCCAGTTTTGTGGAGCTTCGAATTCATGAGGATATCCCCTCGATGATGCAAGCGCCGATTGCCTGGGATTCCGAAGACTTGATCGGTTCGGACGCGGTATTTATCGGCATCCCCTGGGAGGGCGGTGTTGGATCCGGCAATGGCAATACGTGGGCGAGCTGCGGTCCGCGAGGCGTAGCACGGGACGCGATTGAAGGCCGAAGTGGGGGCTGGGATGCGCCGGACTATATCCGAAAATGCTCCATGACCTACAATATCAACGGTTCCGGCGGATTTTATCCGGAAGTAGGACCGGATTTCAGACTGATGGAACATATTGAGATCATGGACTATGGGAACGTGCCGGTGGGTACGTGGGACGCAGAAGAGATGTCCCGACTGGCTGTTGACAAAACCGGGGATATTGTCCGAGCTGGAGCGATGCCTCTGGTTTTTGGTGGTGACCACGCCATCCCCTATCCGGTTCTGAAAGCCATTTCCGACAATACTGAAGGAAAGACCGGAATTATCTGGTTTGATCGTCACTATGACGTGGGATACGGTGGCAAGTCCCCGCGCCCCTACAACTCTTCCACCCGACTGAACCCCGAAAATGCCATGTACCGGATACTGGAGTCGTGTGATGTGGACCCGGAAAACATTTGCCTCATCGGTATTGGGGGTACCGACTACAATTCACCGGCTATGTGTAATCTGGCGCATGAAATTGGCCTGACCATATTTACCGCCGAAGATGTTCGCCGGCAAGGTATAACAGCAGTAATGGAAGAGGCGCTGGCGGTGTCCACCAATGGAACCCGGCGGACCTACATTACCGTGGATGTTGATGGCATCGACCCGCTGACTTTTCCGGCCCAGAGGTACCCTGAGCCCTTGGGGATAGCCTTTCATGACATGATGGTTGCGCTTAAAACCATTTCGATGGAGACCGAGGTGGCCGGACTGGACCTGTGCGAAATCGGGCCGGCGTATGACGTCAATGGTTTGGGCGGTATGTGTGCCTGCCGGATGTATATCGAAATACTTAAAGGGATTGCGCTGAGGAAAATGAATGGCAGTTTTTAGCAGATAGGAGGGATTACCAATGTCTCAGATCATGACGGTTACGGGTCCCATAAGGCCCGATGAACTTGGGGTTACGTCCATGCATGAGCACATACTCTATGACGGGAGCATTTATCATGACAGATTCGCCCATTTGATTCCGGAAGATGCGCCCGTGAGGCCGGAAGACAAGGTGACACTTGAGAATATCGGTGTCCTCAATCGTTACGCCTTTTTCATTTCCAAAGATGCCTGCAGCATGCACGAAGAGGACGTCATGCTCGATGAGTTGTCAGTTTTTAAAGCGTCAGGCGGATCGGCCGTGGTGGACTTGAGCGCGCCCGGTCTTCGGAGTGACCTTCCGGCGATACAGAGAATATCAAAAGAGAGCGGCGTTTTGGTTATTGCCTCTACCGGTCTGTATACCGAGGACTCCTGGCCGGAAAGGTTCAAGGAAATGTCGGTCTCGGATTACGAACAGTATATGCTGCGGGAAATTGCAGAGGGCATAGAGGACACGGGCATAAGACCCGGGCATATCAAGATCGCCATCGAAGACGGTCCCTCGGAGCAAGGGGTAAAGCTTCTGAAGGCAGCGGCGAGAGTGTCGATGGAAACCGGAATTTCCGCAACGATACATCAAGGGACCATGATGACGGTCGAAGAAGTGAGGCCGATTATTGACATTCTGCTGGGAGAAGGAATGCAGCCGGACAGGGCCGTCATCTGCCACATCCAGGATTTTTTTGTTGAATATGATCTGCATAAACTTGTCAGCAGCACCGATAATTGGTGGTTGAATACCGATTTCGCCAAGGAGCTTATGGATAAAGGTTTAAACGTATCCATCGATTGTTTGGGGCATTCATGGACTATCGAAGCAATAAACTACATCAACCAAACGGACTGGCAACGGCTTGCAGGTGTCTATAAGCTCGCCAAAGAAGGCTATAGCGGCCAGATGGTATTAGGAACGGACACCTTCATCAAAACGTTGACACGACGGTATGGCGCTGAAGGCTTTTGCCGATTGACGAATTTTGTCATACCGACTCTGCGGGAGGCCGACTTGCCCGAGGCCGACATCCGAAAGATGGCCATCGAGAATCCGGCCCGCATTCTTGCCCATTAGTGTGAAGCGTTAATAATCGGAATGGCTTAAGGAGGCAATATCATGGTCCGGAAAGCAGACGGTCGCGTCGTGCTGATCACCGGCGCATCATCCGGAATCGGAAAGGCCTACGCGCTGCACCTTTATCAGAAGGGAATGAAAGTATATGGCACCAGCCGCCGGGGGGGCAGGCCATGGGAGGCGGCGGTAGAAAAATCGACTTCAGAAAATACCCACACCTTTGAAATGATCGGAATAGATGTTCGCAGTGATGAGTCCGTCCAAAAGGGTATCAAATACATTTTGGAAAAATTCGAGCAGGTCTATGCGGCTTCCATAGAAAATGAAAGTGACGGAGCGCCGCCCGAAACCGTCGCTCACCTCCTGGAAAAAATTATAAATACCCCTTCTCCGCGACTCCGTTATAAAGTAGGGCCTTCAATGCAAAAGGTTGTCATTTCCTTAAAAAAGTACTGCCAGGCGGTTTGTTTGAAAGGATCATCATGAAAAGCTACGATATGGTTTAGGAGAAGATAAGCTTTCGCTCGGATAAAATTTTCTTGGCTCATTGAACGTTGGTGAATATCCTATCAAGAGGAGAAAAAAGTATGTTTTTCAGTAAAAGCTTTCCTGTCCACGATAGAAATAAATCGGCCGTTGTAATAACCGGCGCAAGTTCGGGCATTGGTTCGGAAGTCGTCAAAGCGCTTGCAGGATTGGGCTTTCATGTGTTTGCCTGTTTACGTGATCCAAACAATGCTGATGGCCTGTTGGCTCGGGTTGCCAATAAAGACGAGGTTTCTCTAATCAAAATGGACGTGTCTTCCCAGGGCTCCATTAACGGGGCGTATGATGAAATAACGGAATTTTTAAACAAAAAATCCTACTCTCTTGTGGCACTTGTCAACAATGCCGCATCCGAACAAATGGGGCCATTTGAAATCCTGCCCATGCAAAGAATTCGCGAAGAGTTTGATGTTAAGTTTTTCGGCACATTATCTGTAACCAAAGCGTTTATAAATTTACTGAGAAAATCCCATGGGCGTATTGTCAATATGAGTTCAGTGGGTGGCCGGATGACAATGACAAATTCATCCGCGACCTCCGCAACCTGTTATGCCATTGAATCCTTTTCTGATGCCATCAGGATGGAGTTGGAAAAATGGAATATATCCGTTTCCATTATTGAACCGGGTGGGGTTCGGACCCCTTTAATGCTGCAAAAACATGTGGACCAATATAAAAAGTATTTGCCTGAATTGTGCTCACCTGAAGAGATCAGTCTCTATTTTCCTGATTTTAAAAACTGGGTGGAACATTTAGTCGAAGAGAATAAGAAAATGGAAAATCGGCACCCGAAAAGCATTTGGCAAAAGCTGAATTGTTGTATAAAAGGTCAGGTTTGGTTAATGGAACCCGCTGTAATTGCCAAAAATATTGTTCATGCGATAATAAGTGAGAAGCCCAAGACGAGGTATTTGATAGGATCAGCAGCGTGGATGATTCTCATAGCGAAATTATTCTTGTCGGACCGTGCCTTCGATCGATTTTTTGGCAGTAAGATGTTTTAGTTTGCTTGACAAATCTGATTCAGCTTGATATCGGCTGGACGTTCATTCAAAATGTTAACAGGCACTCAACAAGCATAAAACTGCCGATAAATCAATAATTCAGTAAAGGATGAATATGAAGAAAAAAGGAAATGACAGTGGTAACGCCCAGAAAATTGTCGATGCCGTGCGTACAGTTATAAAACAAAAAGGGTATGCAGGTACCACTATTACAGAGGTATCCAAGGAAGCAGGGGTCAGCCGGGGATTGCTTCACTACTATTTCAAAAGCAAAGAGGACATGATCGTTCAGTCCATTAAGACCGGGGAACGGCAGGATCTCGCCAGTATTGAAGAATGGTTTAGCAATATGGACGCGACCGGAAATGCGGTGGAAACATTTCTAAACCGTACGCGCGAGGAAATAAGGAACAGGCTGGATTATTACATACTCTATTACGAAGGGCTTCTTCTGGCTCGCCACAACAGAATGATTGCCGAGGAAATTGATAGATTTACTGTGAAGGCAAGAGAAGCATTGCAACGAGGGATTGAAAATATCGTACAACGCGGTATTATTTCACCCAAAGTTCCGATAGATAGAATCGGTGTCTTTATGGTAGCCTTAAACGACGGCATCACGACTTCCGTACTATCGAATCCGGATATCATCGACGATGACTTGTTCTGGGACGCATTCAAACTGCCGCTTCAGCTTATCTGGGGGGAGGATACCGCATAGAAGCTGAATCAGCGATAAAGATGATTGGGAAATGAAAATCTTATGAATCTATATTATCTCGCTGAAGGACCGTTTTTATGGGGGGCATTCATTGTTTTGCTTATGGGCGTCCTTTTCAGAATGGTTCTGTTCTTGCACAGCATAATTCTGCTTAAATTCAGGCGTAGCT
This sequence comes from Deltaproteobacteria bacterium, assembly GCA_019310865.1. Next base: position 5,783 of record JAFDDL010000160.1, read on the forward strand.
TGCCTCAGTATCTGAAGTTTACTGTTTCTGCCCTTGTCCGATCTGTCCTGCCATTTCACATGGAGGCTGTCCGCAAACCTTTCATGGTTGTCTTAAGATATATATTTCATGTCTGTCTAATCGGATTTCCGATTTTTTATGCAGGGCATGTGACGCTTTGGGAAGAATCAAGGTTCGAGTGGTATTGGGAGTCGATACCAGAAGAATGGGTGGATAGAATTACATTATTCATCATGGCTGTTCTTATCTTCTTTCTGATACGCCGATTAATATTAAAGCAAATCCGACGTGAATCAGGCATTGCAGACTACGCATTGATTCTGATTGCCGGATTGCCGTATCTGACAGGGTATCTGTATACCCATGGGACGCTGGATCACCTCGAATTTTTCACCAATAACATGCTGCTGTTTCACATGATCAGCGGTGAAGTGATGTTGATCAGCGCCGCTTTTTTGTTTTGGACCATCCGGCTGAGACCGGACAAATGTACCGGCTGTGCGGCATGTGTAAATGGATGCCCCACAGATACCCTTACCGCCAACGACAAGGAGAAAATAAGAATCTTCGAGTATTCAAATTACCGATGCATTTCCTGTGGAACCTGTGTGAAGTGTTGCCCGGAAGAAGCTGCCCAGTTCAGGCATCAAATGAGCATTCTAAAACTATTTCAATTGAAGCCGAGAGAGAAAAGACGTGTTGAACTTGTGGGGTGTGACGTATGTGGGAAACCCTTTATACCGGAACCTCAGATGGAACATCTCAATGGAATCCTTAACCGGAAGGATATTGAGTTGTCTTCGATCTGTATTTGTGAGCGATGCAAGATGAGACAAGTCGGAAATACGATTTTCAAGCCCTTGGTAGGACCAACATCTTCGGAAGAGACAATACTTGATAATTAATAGAAGCGTATTGGGAAAGGATGACCCTAATAAATTATCTATACGGTGGAACCATACTTCATATCGATCTTAATAATGGAACGATTAAAAAAGAGCCGACGCGTTCTTACGCAAAGTCTTTCCTGGGCGGGCGGGGCATCAATATCAAACTCTTTTATGATAAAATTTCTCAGGGGATTGATCCTTTGAGTCCCGAAAATGTCCTGGTTTTCGGTGTCGGCCCCCTGGGTGGGACAACCGTGTCCACGGGCCGCACCGAGGTGACGGCAAAATCTCCGGAGAGCGGATTTCTCGGCAGCACCAACTTTGGCGGGTACTTTGGGGCCGAGCTCAAATTTTCCGGTTACGGCACAGGGGGGGATTAAGATCGCCCGGCCGCAGGCGTTTTTATCGGCAGCCGAGGAGGTGAAAAATTTTATCAGGAGTGATCCGGTTGCTCTTGGTATATCGGAAGGGGGAATTCTTACTGGTTATTTCGGTGATGAATATTTTTTATGGGATGGCGGACAAGATCAGGACCATGGAGCGGGCTTACGAAGTAATGGAGGGCCTTACTTCCCAACATGACACCTTGCCCAAAGTTTATTTTGACAAAGCCATTGATTCGGGGCCCCTTAAAGGCGCGGTATTGGACTCTTCCAAGTTTGAGACAATGAAAAAAGAGTATTATGCGTTAAGAGGATGGGATCCCGACACGGGAGTTCCCACTCGGGAAACCCTTACAAAATTCGGGCTGGAAGATGTTGCCAGGGATATGAAGGCATGTAAGGTTATGCCCATCGTTGATTAATCTGAAATCACTTTATTATCTATGAATTTTATGGACGTCCATATAATTTGGGAGCCAAAGATATGAAGCCCCAAAAGGAGATTAAATTATGGGAAAAAGCAATGTTGTAGAGGAACTCAAAGCGGAAATCAGAAAACGTATGCCAAAATCCGGAGATCTCTATC
>JAFDDL010000161.1 GCA_019310865.1 Deltaproteobacteria bacterium
CACAATCCATGGCGAACCACTCTCCCTCTACCAGAAGATCCCATAAATACTCCTAAAGAAAAGTGCTTTGTATTTGGTCACTTGGGGAGTCTATATTATGCAAATCCGGATTAAGTAAGCCGCAGCTTGGCGCAGATGACAGCTAACGAAGATTCAACCCGATACTGCTTATGTACCCTGCTGGTATTAATTGCCGGTGATTACCCATGAAGACGTTTGCCCAATGCGGTTGTCCGTGCCATAGACCTCGGATAATGTTCTGCGACCGCACGCCCCCCTAATACGGTTAATGTGTCATTGGCTCCATCGCAAATAAGTGTAGGTCTGGCGTCTCGATAAAGCTTCTCGATAATAAACTCTTTAGAGATACCGTAGCTACCGAAAATCTGAACGGCATCATTGGTAACCTCTAGCGCGGATTGAGTCGCAAAAGTTTTTGCAGCCATGCTGTATTCGATGATCCGTTTTTCGGGATTCATGGGGTAGGAATGATTGTGAACAATTGCAGCTCGGCACAGTTGCCGACTGGCTTCCACCTTGCGAAACATGTCGAAGAGTTTTGCCTGAATGTTTTTATGCTCACAAATCGATTTTCCACCCTGAATCCGGCCTCTGGCATAAACTAAGGCTTCTTCAAACGCTGCCCGTGCGAGGCCCACGGACCAAATACCCACTACTGGCAGCGTGAGGCATAGGTGTGCCTCCAGTGCTTTCTCATAATTTTCCGGGCCGACAATTAGAGCGTTGCTCGGTACACGGACTTCATCGAAAAAAATTTCACCCTGATTGAGGTCACGGGTTCCCATTTTGTTTAAAGGTTTCCCCTTGGAAACTCCTGGGCGATCAAGTGAAAAAATAAACATTCCACAGCCGGCGTGTCCCATATTTGCATCGATCTGACACATTAATAAAACGCTTTTAGCTATGGTGCCATTGGAAACCCAGGAGGATTTCTGCCCAGATATGACATATTCGTTTCCGTCCAACCGTGCAGTACACTGGGCGGTAATATTCGGATCTCTGAAGGTGGGATCGCCAATCAATTGTACGTCCGAGCCGTGATCAGGCTCAGTGATTGCCCAGCAGCCAATGTAGCTTCCGTCATTGCATTCGCAGAAAGGAATAGTAAATTGCTTGATATGTTCCTCGCCGGCACCCATGGCCGCTGCTGCATCCAGGCTCGTCATGAGGGATAAGGCCAAACCGAAGCTACCCCACGCCAATTCTTCATGGACAATAGTCAGTTGCAAAGGTGTAAGGCCAGCACCGCCAAATTCTGTCGGAAAAGTACCAGTATGATAGCCGGCCTCGTATGCTTTTTTTATAAAACCCCAATACGGGGACTTTGGCGAAATGGCTTCTTCTGGTGTCATTTGGTCAAGCTCAATGGAAACGGGGCGCATGATTTCTCTGGCAAACTTGTTGGTTTCCCGTTTAAGAGCTAAGTCTTCCTTTGATAATCCTAGGTTAAGGTCGTAATAGTCCACTTCACAATCTCCTTTTTTGAATAGTCATGCGGTTTCTGTAAAATGTGTAACTTGTTTAATTCAGACCTATTTCTGGATTTTAGTTTTCTTAATCCCAGGGCGAAACCAGGTGATGGGCCTGTAATGGCGCGCCACCATTCCTGATTGCTTGAACTTCGGATAACCCAGGACGAGGGACGTATGAATAGTCCAGGGCTCCTCAAATCCAAGTTTGGATTTTAGTTCGGGAATGGCATTAACCGCTCCACTTCCGAAATTGCTCCAACAGACTCCAAGCCCCAGAGAATTAGCCACGATATTCATATTCTGCCCGCAGATACCGATACAGATGGCCGGATTGTTCAGTTTGGGATGGGCACCCAGGAAGATAATCGCAGGGGCACCCATGAACACGGGTAACACCCTTTGGGCGACAGATCGGATACCGTGTTGGGTTATGGGATGGAAAACGCCTGTCTCCACTTCCCCCACCATGTTTATGATGGTCTCATCATTGTTGAACACTGGGAACACACCGGCCCAGTACGCCTGGCACACTGTTTCCATCTCCTCTATAAGCTCCGGATCCGTCACCACGGCGAATTTCCAAGGCTGATGATTGCCGCCACTGGGTGCGAAACGACCCGCTTCCAGTACACGGGCAATGAGGGGTTCAGGAACTGGGTCTTTTTTATAATGCCTCACGCTCCTCCGCTCCAGCACTAATCGTTCGACCGTGTTCCATTCACTTAGTTTTCCCTCAGCATCCTTTGGCGGAAGCGGCATCTTAATAGGGGGCGTTTGGGTATCGAAGAACCCCCCCTTTATGTTGATGTTGCGTTCAGCCGACAGGGCATCCGTGGGACAGGCAGCCATGCAGTTGAAGCAGGAAACGCATACATATTGGTTTTTCATTTTTGGGTGTTTGTCTTCGTCCATTTCCATGCATTTAAAGGGGCAGTTCAGAATGCAAAGCCCGCAACTGTTGCACTTCTCTATATCGACCTTTATCACCCCGTGTTCGACACCGGTAGGCCGAAGCATCGGCTTCAGTTCTTCAAAGCTTTGTGCCTTTTCTTTCATAGTCTCATTCTCCTGTTGAATTTATGTAATGAAAGAGCCCTTCATGTCGTCCATCCCCGTTTCGGTTCTACGATTTCAGTAAGGATCCCAAGATTTCCCTGAGGATGGATGAAGGCAGCCTTGAAATTGTCGTGATCCGTTTCACCCAGCACCTTAAGTCCTTTGTCCCTGAAATTCTTAATAATCTGTTCAAACTGATCTACCTCAAGGGACATATGATGGACCCCTTCTCCTCGGTCTTTGATGAAATCCGCAATAAAACTTTCCGAATCGAGGCTGGCGATCAATTCCAGACGCATTTCTCCGATCCCCACCAGGGCAGTTTCGAATGGTTGATCTTCATACTTGTCCCGCCTTATGAGTCTCATGCCATAAACCTCGTGGAAGAAAGCCATCGCCTTATCCAAATCTTTGACAGCGACCCCTACATGGTTGAATCCCTTAATCATCCCACCCTCCTCATCTGGCCAGAATATGGATACCGGCAACTGCGCCGTGTTCCAGGTTGGTTACCAGGCCGCCCAACATCTGGGCCAGGCCGACCTTGGCATTCGGCGTCTGTCGTGCCCCGGCCTGACCCCGGAGATGGAGGACCACCTCGCACACCGTGCGGACCCCCGAAGCGCTCAAAGGATGTCCGAGGGCCAGAAGCCCGCCGCTCGGATTCACTGGGATCCGGCCGCCTATCGCGGTGGCACCGGAGCGGAGCAGGTCCAGCCCTTCACCTGGCTTGCAGAGCTGGAGGTCCTCGTAGCGCAGAATCTCTTCATTGGCAAAGGCGTCGTGCATTTCCACCAAATCGACATCTTTGGGATCGACACCGGCCATCTCATAGGCCATTTTTGACACTTTCAACCCTACGGGCGAGGCGCATATATCTTCCTGCGTGAATTTGTAATCAGCCGAGCAAAGGACGGAAGCAAGAACCCGTATGGGATGGGATGTGTACCTTCTAGCGAACTCCATGGAGCAAAGGACGGCCGCAGCGGCGCCATCCGTGTTGGGGCAGCACATGAAAAGTGTAATCGGATCGCAAATCATGCGGGAACCCAGAATTTCCTCCACCGTAAATTCCTTCTGATATTGAGCCCGTGGATTGAGGGTCCCGTTGTAATGATTTTTTACCGAGACTTGCGCAAAATCTTCCACAGTGGCGCCCGTCTCCATCTGTTTTTTCGCTACCATAGCGAACATTGCAGGCATGGTCAATCCCAGATGCCCATCGAGATCCGATTTTTCCGGTGGAATCAATCTACCCGCTATCGGACTGGTCGTCATGGACTCCACCCCTATAGCAATACCCACGTCGTAATGGCCGTTTGCGATCTCCTTCCACACACCCCTAAAAGAGGTGGCCCCGCCTGCGCAGGCATTTTCAACGTTGATCATCTCGATGCCTCGGGCACCCACTTCTTTCAAAACACTTTGGGCAGTACAGCTGGCATCATAGACCCTGGCGCAATAGGCCACCTGAATAGCACGGGGGGAAATCCCGCAATCTTCAATCGCCTCTTTCACCGCCTCAGCACCGAGGGAGGCCGCCGACCGCATTGGAAACTTTCCGAATTCACTCTGTCCTACTCCTATCACTGCTACTTCTCTCATCGTAAACCTCCTCTCTACACCACGGGTTTGAATTTGTACCCGATGACCTGCTGCTCTCCCTCTTTCCACAATTCATCGATGTAGATTTCCATCTCCATCCCTATCCGATACGATTCATTCTTAGAGAGTTTAAGCGGAGCAAAAACACGTATGCTCTCGGGTAGATCGATGAGTCCCACCGCATAGGGTGGTTGAAAATGGGTAGAAGCCATCCGGCCAATCGTGTAGGAATAAAGCATCCCCCGACGGCTCAAAACGACATCCTCTATATCTTTGGCCAAACAATCAAAACAGAACTTTACTTTGGGGAAATAGGCCCTCCCACAGGCGATGCATTTATTCCCGAGCAACCTCCCACCCTCGTTATCCTGAATGAACGCCCCATCCAAAAAAGGAACACCATTTTTCATATACGCCTCCTTATCCATCTACGGGTTCGGATATTGCTTTACAGATTGAAAATCCATTTCAGATCTCCTCATAAAGCTTTTCAAAAACCTTGCCCTTGTAATGACTACGCTCCAAGCTGCCGGGTTCCGACCAAAGAACCTGTGGATTGATCTTAAGGCGTCTGCTCATTGTGTCCATGATCTCCTTTTCCAAAACCTCACGTTCAGTAGCTGCTGTCCCTTCTGCATATTCCACCCGCAGCTTCAGCGGTGGGACGACTCGTGGTGGTGGTTCATCAAGGATAATTCGCATCTCGCCCGTTACCCGTGGTACGAATTCGTTAATCACAGCCTTGAGATGACTCGGATAGACCATTGCTCCTTTCACCTTCAGCATATCATCGGCGCGGCCGACAATTTTATACCGAAATCCAGAGCGACCGCAGGGGCACGGCTCGGTAAACACTTGCACAATATCACCAGGGCTCTCCCTTAGCCACACCCAGCCGTCGTTCTCAAGTGTGGTGTAGACGGCCTCACCCCTGGCACCATCCTCCAAAGGAATGGGTGCTTGGGTATCAGGATCGACCAGTTCGAAGTAACAGAGATCATCAACGAGCCAATGCATCCCCTGGTATTCCTCATGATCACATGAAAAGCCTAGTCCTCCACCCATGTCATAAAGTTTGGCATTATAAGCTTTCTCAATCTTTGATTTAATCTCGGGAATACCCGCACCGGGCTCAGCTCCGCAAAGAAGGATCTTCAGACCCAGATCTCCCACCGGTTTGTTGATAAGTTTGGGTGCCTGCTCGATCAAATATTCGGCCAACGAGGGGGTACCCACATAAACCGTTCCCCGAAAAAGGTTTTGATTGAATAATATCCGCTCGCTCTTCGCTTCCGCACCCACAGGCAATAAAAGTGCCCCTATCTTCTGAAATCCAATGGCTGCCGTGACTCCTGCGATAACCATTGAGAGGGCAAAACAGTGAAGAATGCGGTCGTGCGCACGAACTCCCGAGCGCCAGGCGCCACGAGCCTCAAATTCTGCCCAAAACCCATCGAGATCGCGGTTGGTCATAGGATATGGCGTTGGAATACCGGTTGTTCCGGTGGTGGTGGCCATCCAGTCCAGTTCATCCACCGAAACGGCTATCCGCTGATCGAGAGCCGTCAATACATCTCCATTACATTCTTCAACCAGTTGTCTCCAGCTGGTCTTAGTGAAGATACCCATTTTGTCCTTGAATTCATCAAATCCGCTTAGCTTTTCAGGATCCAGTCTGTTTTTCTTCATCATGCGAGCGTAATACGGCGCTCGGGCCTTTAGCTTTGACAACTGTCTCTTGAGCTTTTCCAACTGGAGTTGATTCATTTGAGATGTGTTAAGAAATGGTTCTATCTCCATATTCCAATATGGTCGTCCAGATTCCATACGTTTCTCCTTACATTTCCAGTCTAAATAAGAGCACATACTCCCATTTGTGCACTAATACCACCATCGATAACAACTCCCGTTCCGGTCACGAAACCAGCCAGATCTGAACAGAGCCACATGACCGCACCGGCTACCTCTTCAGGTTCCCCAAATCTGCCAACAGGATGGATCCGTTCAAACATCTGTCTTACTTTATCGGGGGCACTTGCAAACAATGGCGTGTTAATTACGGCTGGACAGACCGCGTTTATGCGAATCCCTGTTTTAGCATATTCGGTAGCGGCCACTTTCGTCAGGCCCATCACGGCGTGTTTTGATGCAGTGTAGGAATAAGCGTCCGGCTCCGAAATAAGACCTGCCAAAGAGGCAATATTCACAATAACACCGTTGCCTTGCTTTTGCATCTGCGGGACCTCACATTTCATGCAAAACAGCACGCCTTTCAGGTTGACCGCCATGATACGGTCCCATAAATCCTCATCGAGTTCGGTAAGCGACTCCGGCATCGGCTCGTGAATGCCCGCATTATTGCAGGCAAAATCAAGCCGGCCGAATTCAGTGACGGTCGCTTCCACCATGGCCCGGACCTCCGCTTTCTTCGATACGTCACAGTTTATGAATATACCCTTAGACCCCAGTTTCTTCACCTCCGAAACGGTTTCTGCACCCCCTCCCGAGTCCACATCAGCCACTGCGACATGGGCACCTTCCTTTGCGAAAGCAAGGGCTATGGCCCTGCCAATGCCAGACCCTGCGCCTGTTACGAGCGCGACTTTTCCCGTCATTGTTTCCGCCATGCTGTACCCCATCATTGAATTATTTGTTGTTGAGTGCCAACAATAGTCATATCTATATTGTGCTGATGCCGCCATCCAGAACAATGCCGGATCCGATAACAAAGCCCGCCAGGTCCGAGCAGAGCCACATCACAGCCCCCGCAATTTCTTCCGGTTTTCCGAACCGCCCGACAGGGTGCATACCAAGCAACATCTGCCTCGTTTCATCGGGAAGTTTTTGGGACATCGGAGTTTCGACTACGCCGGGGCAGACCGCGTTGATACGAATCCCTAACCTCGCGTACTCAAAAGCTGCTACCTTCGTAAGTCCCATTACACCATGCTTCGACGCTGTATAACAATAACCGCCCGGTTCGGCGACAATGCCTGCCAGAGATGCAACATTGACGATAACCCCACTGCCTTGCTTTCGCATCTGCTGAACTTCACACTGCATACATAGGAACACGCCCTTGAGATTAATCGCCATGATTCGATCCCACGATTCCTCCTCAATTTCAGTAAAGGACTCCGGCTCCAGGTGGTGGGTGCCTGCATTGTTGCAAGCAAAATCAAGCCGGCCGAATTCCTTGATGGTTCCCTCGACTAAAGCTTTGATATCTGCTTTCTTCGACACATCGCACTTTACAAACAGTCCTCGGGCGCCCAGATTCTTCACCTCCGAAACAGTCTCTTCGCCCCCACGCGGGTCCACATCGGCCACTGTGACAGTGGCACCTTCCTTTGCGAAGGCAAGGGCTATGGCCCTGCCAATGCCAGACCCTGCGCCTGTTACGAGCGCGACTTTCCCCCCCATTGCTCCCGACACCATGTTGCACCTCCTGAGTTTTACTATTTCAAATCATTAAGAGT
>JAFDDL010000162.1 GCA_019310865.1 Deltaproteobacteria bacterium
GAACAAACACATCTTTCAGTTCATCCATAACCACATGAATCCGAGTCCTTGCCGGATTAATGCTGCTGTATTTTGGCACAGCGTGGAATGCGGAACAGGCCATCTCACATGACCTGCAACCCGTACATTTATCAACATCAACTTTTATTTCTTTAATTAGTTTCTTTTTTTTGGCACCCTTCACGGCCACCACCCTCTAAACGTTATCTTTCTCTTTTTCCTTCGCGGACTCTTTGGCCGAAATATCTTCATCATCTGTCAGGATCCCCCTCTTAAGAAAATCTTCCCTCACATAGTCCAAGCCCAGTTTCTCCAACGTCTCTTTGGTAGGAATACCGTCTTTATTCCATCCCTTAAATTCATAATAGGCGTCAAGCAACTCGGTTTCCATCTCAGGGTCTCTTATCTTCCAATGGTCTTCAGGAGGCTTCTCATCTTTTCTCCTCATGCCTCTTCTCACATTAAGGGCTCTCACCAGATTACGGTTTCTTTGAAAAATTTCCCATAGTCCGTCTTTATCAAACGCTATCCCGGTCGCAAGTGAGATGAAGTGGGGTATATTATTTATGTGATATGCAGGCCTTCCGCCCAATTGGCCGCCTCTGAAGGATGACAAAAATCCGCAGAGACCAGCGGAGTCATCAATGTAATGCATTGCCTCATTCCAATCAGTAATAGCACAAGATGCTTCATTAGATATCTCGTTACGTTTTTCCCATTCCAGGAAATATTTTTTAAACTTTTCATCTGGGACCGCGACCCAATCTCTGACAAACTTTTCTCGTTCCTCCATAGTCGGAAGGGGGTCCTGGGGGAAGGACCCTTCGATCTGGGTGATGGACATCTTCTCACCGGTGGCTATCATGAGGAAATAGGGAGGGTTCACCTTTACAAGCTTGATAGGCACCTGCTCAAATTTTTTCGTGGTATTATGGTCGTATTCTTCTGCGCCATTGCCAATCTGAAGGGCTGCATGAGAAACACCGTTGGCCAAGACATCCCCAATCCCTTCTCGGTAAACAATTTTTTCAAGCAGGTAGAAAAACCTCCCCCTGACATCGGACGGCATTCCTGGAAAGTCATGGTCAGTCAAAATACCGGCTTCGTGAAGCTCAAGAGCAAAGGCGATAACTTGCGGTGTTGAGTATGAGTCCAGTCCATACTCCTGAGCAACACCAAGTATTTCAAAACTAAAGTCCAGATCTTGAAAGGCCGCCATATGATAGGTATCTTTTCCGTAGCATTTATAGGAAAATCTTTGCCGACCCGGGTAGGAAATCACATTATGGCACGTCTTTGGGCAGTTATAGCAACTTTTTTGTCGGTCCATCATCTCATATTTCAAATTTCGCCACCGGTCTTCGAGTTCCTTGCTCCAATAACCCCTTCTCCGAACACGCGCATTTCCCCAGGAAAAATGGTTGTGGTGGAAGCTGTCATCCTCATCGACCGCCATCCAATCCCCCACATTCGGGTTCTCAGCAATATCCTTCCTCGTTCGTTGGCATAACTCAAAGAGTTCAGCCGGCTGTGCGATATTAATGTCCTTTGTCCCGCGAACAGCGATTGCCTTTATTCGTTTATCTCCCATGATCACACCTACTCCTCGAGAGGCACTGGCGTGACTGTGATCGATGGAAGCCATGTAGACTCTGTTTTCACCAGCCGGGCCGATAGCGGCTACCTGGACTTTGGCATCCTTCAGCTCTTGTTTAATTAGATCCCCGGTTTCAATACAGCCTCTCCCACGGAGATGAGTGGCATCCCGTATCTCGACTTTATCATTGTTTATCCACAAATAAACCAGGTCGGAGGCCTTACCGCGAATGACTATTTTATCGTAACCGGCATGTTTCAGTTCCGTTCCCCAAAATCCACCAAATAATGAATGTGAATGCAAGTTTGTCTGGGGAGAAAAGGTGTTAACAACAGTACGAGTGGCTCCGGGAACAGGTGTGCCAAGTAAAAGACCAGTGCTGAATATTAATAGATTATCGGGAGAAAAGGGTTCAACTTCAGGTGGAACTCTATCCCATAATATTTTGTCGGCAGTGCCCTGACCTCCCAGATAAAGTTCGATTAATCCTGGGTCGGTTTCGACTCTCTCAATATTTCCTCTGGACAAATCTATTTCTAAATTAAACCCTGTCTCACCGTATCTCAAAATTGTTATGCCCTTTGGATGTTGCATTGGAGTGATTTTTGATCAGGATACCCCATGATGGGTTCCCGACATTTAGCATCTGTTAGAAGATTGACATTTTCATCTCCCGGCCAGCCGTGTGGGACGAAGACCACGCCTTCTGCAACCCGTTCATCAACCCTGGCTTTCATCTTTACCTGTCCTCGGTTGGTTTTGATTATGATCTTATCGCCGGTTTTTATGTTGTAGTTTTTCGCCGTTTCCAGGCCAATTTCAGTCTCAGGCTCGGGGGCATTGTTTCTAAGCGTCTCGACATTTCGCTGCTGACTATGGCTATAGTAATAGTTTCGATGGCCGGTGTTGAGTATCAACGGATACTCGTTTAAGAAGTCTTTGTCGGCGCTCAAGGGACTATTGGCAGGCTCTGTATAGGTCGGCAGGGGGTCAAAACCAACGTGTTCCAACGCACCACTGTAGATTTCTATCTTTTTCGATGGGGTTCGAAATAAACCGCTATGAATCTCGTATGTCTTTTCTTGATAAAAATCCCCCTCAGGTTTTTCGTTTAAAAGATATTCAAAAGATAATCCGGAGGGAGCCAGCTCGAAACGCACCAATTCCTCCTCTGATTTCCATGGGAATAAATCTTCCATTCCTAATCGCTTCGCCAATTCCGTATAAACCCACCATTCGGTTTGGCTTTCATGTAATGGCTCAATGCATTTTTTTCGAAGCATCAGAAAAGGAAGGCAATGGCAGACATTGTAGGTGTAAGCTACCCCCCACTTTTCAAGATGTGAGCAGGCCGGTAAGACATAATGAGCCTCCTTGGCGGTTTCGGTCATGAACATGTCATGAACGACCAAAAGGTTAAGCCTTCTAAATGCCTCCCTGAAAGCATTGCTGTCCGGCATGGATAGCAAAGGGTTGCCTCCCACCACAAAAAAGGCTTTTAACTTATCAGGGATGCTCTCCGGTACCATTGTCACAACGCCATAGGGACTTTTCCGGCCCCAGACCTTGTAGAACAAGGGGAACTGGTCTGCGCCAAGCGGTTCGTCCTCGATATTATGCCCTACTTTTCCGAAAGCCAGACGAGGACTGATGACCCAGCCTCCAGGAACATTAATATTTCCTGTGATCACCTGCAAAACGCAAAAGGCTCGACTGCTTTGGGTGCCGTTGGCAGTCTGATCTTGGGTGCAGGTCCCCTGATAAATACCAGCCCCTTTGGTTTTGGCAAACAGGCGGGCTAATTTACGGATTTGCGCTGCAGGCACCCAAGTAATCTCTTCGGCCCATTGCGCAGTGTATTTTTGAATATGATCAATCAGTTGATCAAACCCAACGGTGTTTGCTTCAATAAATTCTTTATCATACAGGTTTTCGTTAATAATAACATTAATCATGGCCAAAGCCAATGCACCATCGGTCCCCGGCCTTATGCGGAGATACATTTCCGCCTCGTCCGCAAAAGGAATTCGCCTGGGATCGATAACCACCAGTTTCGATCCTTTCGCCAAGTTCCTGCCTATGGCTAATTTCAAGGGAAAATCCGAGGCATCCGGGTTATGGCCCCAGAGAATGTACAGTTTCGAGTCCAACTCTTCGGTCGGATATTTTCCGAAGGTGATTTGGCGGGTTCGGATTCGCATTCGGTAGCACACGCCTTCCACTGCAAAAAAATTTGGAGATCCGTAGGCCGCTTGGAAACGTTGGGTTAATCCCGCCATTTCCAGGTTTTCTACCCCGACGGATCCACTGAAGACGCCGAGGATTTGTGGCCCGTACTCCGCCTTTAGTTGTGCTAATTTGTCAGCAATTTCATCCAAAGCTTGATTCCAACTAATTTGCTCGAATCTGCCATTGACCCGTTTCATCGGGTGTTTAATTCGATCAGGGCTGTAGATCCACTCTAAGGCGGCCGTTCCCTTGGGGCAAAGTGCTCCTTTATTCAGTGGATGGGACTTGAGTCCTTCCAACTTAACCGCTTTGCCCTCCTTGACCGTAACTTTGGTTCCGCAACTGTGGTAGCACAATGTGCAGTCCGTATATAGTTCTTCTATTTTATCCATGTCGTTTTCGTCCCTATAATTTTAGCTTATAATGTTTTATTTGTTCCCTATAGGTTTTCAATAATCATTGTCATCCCCATACCGCCTCCGGAGCAAAGAGTTGCTAGTCCAAAGTGGGATTTCCTTTTTTTCATCTCATAGATAAGCGTGACAATTAACCTGACTCCTGAACATCCTACAGGATGCCCAAGGGCTATGCCGCCGCCGTTCACATTCGTGATTTCCCGATCTAACTGCAATTCCCGTTCGACGGTCAAGTATTGAGCTGCAAATGACTCATTAACCTCAATGAGATCAATGTCGTCCAACGTCAACCCTGCTTTGGTTAAAGCTTTGCGAGTCGCAGGTACAGGTCCATATCCCATGATATCCGGATCTACGCCGGCAACGCCATAAGATACAATTCTGGCAAGAGGATCCAGGCCCAATTCTTTGGCCTTTTTAAAGCTCATAATCAAAACACCAGCTGAACCGTCGTTGATACCTGAGGCGTTACCCGCTGTCACAGTCCCACCTTTTTTAAAGGACGGCTTAAGCTTGGCTATCCCAGCGATGGTAATTTCCGGTCTCGGATGCTCGTCGGTATCCACGATTTTCGGATCTCCTCTTCGCGGCTGAACCTCAATGGGCATAATTTCATCTTTGAATTTACCTTCTTTGATGGCCGTAGTGGCCCTCATATGGCTTGTATAAGCTAACTGATCCTGGTCCTCGCGGGAAATATTGAACTTCTCAGCCAGGTTTTCAGCAGTTATTCCCATTCCCACACCTGTTCCTAGCTGGGTAAGCCCGTCCCACATGGCATCTCTTAACTCTGCATGGTTCATTCTTAATCCCCAGCGAACGCCATCAAGGGTGTATGGAACGGTGCTCATACTTTCTGTGCCACCTGCCAAAACTATTGAGGCATCTCCAAGCTTGATAGCCTGTGCGCCGGAAACAACCGCCTGAATTGAGGAGGTACAGGTCCTGTGAATGGTAAAGGCCGGCACCTCAACCGGAATATCCGCTTTTAATGCTGCAACCCGTGCGATATTTGTCTCGTCCTTGGTTCTTTGATAGCAACAACCCCAGATGACATCATCAATCAGGCCGGCTTCTATCCCTGCCCGGTTGATAACTTCTTTCATAAGTGGAGCCGTAAGGTCTGCTGTTCGAACATCCTTAAATACACCGCCATATGAACCAATGGCAGTCCTTGCCGCGGAAACGATGACCACGTCGGAATTGTTCATGGTGCTATCTCCCTTATATTTAGTTATCGTTTCGGTTGCAATAGCTCCAACTGAACCCCATGGGCTGATTTGGGATGAACAAAATTAACCTTACCATAGTTACCGACAGCAGTCTCTTTGAGCAAAACAATAAATCCTTTATTTTTCAACGCTTCCACGTCCTTTTCGATATTGTCAACCTCGATTGAGAGGAGAAACAGTCCCTCCCCTTTGGTGTTGATAAATTTTGCAATAGCCGTGTTTTCGTCGGTATAAGAGATCAAGGTTAGGACCGTTCCGTTTATGTCCAGCTTGGCCCCTATCAATCCGGGAAAGGCAAACCCCCCTTCTTTTACCGGTTCGGCTTTGACATTAAATATACTCTCATAATTTTTTACTGCCTCGTCTAGGTTTTTCACTGCAATGTTAATCCCGTAAATTCCCTTAATCATGTTTGCCTCCTCTCTATATTCTCACGATCGGTATCAAACCATTGAACTCACATTTCGGTTTTTTTACAAACGCTTTACTTTTCTTTCCAGACTGGCGGTCGCTTTTCTAAAAAGGCCGTCAAGCCCTCAACATAATCTTCAGCTGTTGCAAGCTCTTTCAAATAAATGTCCTCCACAATATCCAGCGCCTGTTCAAACTGTTTATTAAAGGTGACGGCCATGGCCATCTTGCTGGCCCTGATAGAAACAGAACTGATTCTGAGAAATTTCTTTAGCAATTCATCTTCTGCCTTTTTCAATTCTTTTTCCGGAACTACCTTGTTTACCAACCCGATACGCTCAGCCCCCTTTGCAGAAATTCTATCTCCTGTAAAAAGAAATTCATAGAGCTTCTTTCGCCAGGTGAAAAAGGGGTAGGCGGCCAGGGCCAACGGCGCAAAAGCTCCCAAAATGATGTCAGGCTGACCTATTTGGGATTTCTCCGAGGCAATAACCATGTCACAAAAGAGAGCCAACTCAGCGCCACCTCCCAAGGCGTATCCATTTACCACCGCAATTGTTGGCGCCTCTAATTTGATCATCTCACGGAAGACGCCGTGAAACACATGCAACATCTCCTTTACATCTGGAGGTAAGTGGTCCCCTACTTCGACCCCTGCTGAAAAACATCTATTACCAGCCCCTGTAAATACGATGGCTTTTATGGCTTTTTGTTTCCTTATCTCTCTCAACGCTGAGATAATCTCAGACATTGTCTTGATATCGAGGATATTCATCGGAGGCTTGTTAATAGTTATTCGGCTTATATGATTTTCGCTTTTTAAAATGATATTTTCATAATTTTTCATTATTTTTTCCATTTTATAAAAACTCCTCATGGAATTAATACAGTTCTTATTGATTCTCCCTTTCTCACTCTGTTAAGGGCCTCGTTCACCTCGTATAGTGGAAATTTGGCAGTGATTAATGGATCAATATTGATTGCCCCTCTTCTGACAAGATCTATAATTTTAGGGATATCAGCTGTACGGCAACTGCATGAACCAACAATATCCAGCTCTTTCACCATCAATCGGCCCGGATTGAAAGTGGCTTCCTTTGGGCTGAACCCTACCACCACCAGTCGGCCACCCGGTCTTAAACAATTATATGCCTGCTTAATTGTCTCCGGTCTACCAATCATTTCAAAGGCTACATCAACCCCGCCGCCTGTCAGGCTGCGTATTTTCTTTATAACTTCATCACTTTGCGCATCAACAGTTTCAGCGGCCCCGAGTTCCCTGGCTATCTCTAATTTTGTTTTCGTACTTCCACTCTTGATGGGAATGTTGAAATCTACTGCGATGACTTGTGCACCCGCTGCTGCAGCTATCTGGATACAGTTCATGCCAAGGCCGCCACAACCGAAAACAACGGCCACATCTCCAGGTTTAAGACCGGACCTGTTCCTGACGGCATGGAACGGTGTCGATACGGCATCCGCAATTATGCAGGCGTCTTCAGGGGGGATCTCCGGCGGAAGAGGGTATACATTTCTTGCGGGCACCTTTATGTATTCTGCATATGCACCATTGATATGATTACCCAGCATCACCCAATTTTCACAGAGATTATCTTTCCCCTCCCGACAGTTTCGACAGTTGCCGCATGAAATGATATTCCCAACCAAAACAGGATCACCGATTTTTACCCCACCTACTGATTCCCCAATATCATGTACAGTCCCAGCCGTTTCATGAC
>JAFDDL010000163.1 GCA_019310865.1 Deltaproteobacteria bacterium
CGATATCATGAACGAGAATGTAAAAATCTTCTTCTGCAAGGGAGTGGACCACGGCTGCAGGGGTTTCGCAGTCCAGAATGCGCGCCATGGCCTTTTCACCCGACAATCCCAAGACCTCCTGGCGCTGCCGGCGAAGACGCTTGAAAACCGGATTGTCAATATGTGAGGATTTATCCGTCATGTTTTTTATATGGCCAACTGCGCAGGTGTCACCACTGGTCCGTGCACCTTTTTCAGGGCTATCAGCCCGTCGCGCTGCTGTTGGAGAATCTCAAACAAACGACCGGGAATATTCGACTCTTTGCCGTAGGCTTCCATCTGGAGATCGATACGTTTCAGGATATTATCCAAGTAGAGGCTAAACTGCTTGATATAGAGCGATTCGGGATAGTCTTTTTTGATAATCGTCTGAAAGAGCGAATTTAAATCTTCGTATTTCGGCAGTTCACCGATGGGCGTCTGGATGCCGACCACATCCCCGTGTGACCGACGCTCGAGCCATGAGAGCCAGACCTTCACATCCCGCTTTTCACCGAGAAGTTTTTTGGAATCGCATACCCGCGCTTCATGGGTTAAAAAATAGTTCAACCCCGCCATTACCGGCCGTTTGTCCGGAGCAATCTTGTCATTTCCGAAAAATTTAAACTGTGCATCCATGTAATCACCCAATGCACCGGGGATAAATGGCGCATTGGCCCAGGGCGACCGTTTGACGCCCGTTGCACCCACTTCCGTTGCCGTGGCTGCCGATACGATACAGGCACCGATCACAACACCATGATCAGAATCGGTGGTCGCCCAGACCGGTGGCATGGTGTCGCTGTCCCGGCCACTGTAAGTAATGACGTGCGTCTCAACCCCGCCGGCCGATTCCGATTGCGAGGAAAAGTTGGCCAGCGCAGCCGAGGCCACCGTGCATCGGGCATTGGGGTGTGAGATGGGGATCGGTTTGCCGCTTTCATCCAGTTTGCCCCGGAACCACTCCCCCTGAAAATTGAACCCGGCTTCCGGCGGCGCTTCTCCATTGCCTGTCCAGTGGGGCACCCCTTTGTCATCGATAAGCACATTGGTCCAGATGACTTCAGTTCCGGGTTTTCGAAGCAGTGGCATCAATTGGGGGTCGCCCTCCCAGTTTACGTCTTCAACGATCCCAAAGATACCGCACTCGGGATTGACCGAGCAAATGGCGCCGCTTTCATCAATCCACATCTGGGTGAGATCGTCTCCCACAAAATGATGACCGGCCATTGCAGTGGTGGTTTTTCCGCAACCCGAAGGTGCCGCACCGGCCACCCAGGTCACCCGGCCGTTCGGGCCTTCGATACCGGTTATAAACATATGTTCCGCCAAGGTCATTCCCCTGTTTTCGTAGACCGCCTTATCCACGGCAAACCGGTGGTTTCCCTTTTTCATCAGCAGCGTATTGCCGGCGTAAGTGCAGTTGAAGCTGTAAGTCGTCCGGTGGCTTCGATCCATGAATACCCGTGCGTCGGGTAGATCCTCGGGCCTGTTTTTTCCCTCGCTGTGAATATTGCTAAAAAAATGACCCGTTTGGTTTACAGCCTCATCAAATCTGGTAAAAGCGTTTCGATACAGTAACTCGGCACTGTGAAGGACATAGGTGCTGCTGGAAATCTCCAGCGCCGGGTTGGATACCGGTGAGCCCAGCGGACCCCGAATATAAAAACCGACAATCATGGTTTTTCCGCGCATGATTCCCACCATTTTAGTCCGAACCTCCGCCAGGGCCATATCCCGTTTCAGCCCTTTGGCCAAACTGCTGATATTCTCCCCTTCGTTGATGATGTAATAGGTCCGGTCAACAATGCGCCCCTGCTCTTCCTTCAGGTCATAATGGATCGTGTGGTTCTCCATGGGCAGGGTGTTTTCTTCTCCCTTTTCCAGGGAAAGCGAACGGATAAACGCCCGGTCATTTTCCGATCCTGTGTTGACAAAAACAAAATCTGGATCACACAGGACGATTGCGTTTGCAATCTTGAGCAGAGCGTCAGGAGTCTGGATTTGGTGAATTTTAGATAGATTCGCGTCATCCATTTTTCCTTCAAAAACAGCTGCCGCCCCGTCGGGGGTGGTTACCGCACCGATTTCAGATACGATATCGATACCTTTTTCCAATACCAACCGGTAATCTTCCTGCTTTGATGTCATGCAAGCATCTCCTTATGATTTCGTTTGACCACCCATGCATCCCTGTTTCGGCAATCCGGGCAGGTGACGTCGTATCCAGATCAGTACCTTATCAAATTCCGATGCGATCTCTCCAAGCGCCTTTCCCCGATGGCTGACGCTGTTTTTTTCCTCCCGACTGAGCCGGGCAAAGGTTCGTTGAAATGGCGGGTAATAAAAAATGGGATCATAGCCAAATCCACCATCTCCGTCTGGAATCTCGGCAATCAACCCATCACACCTCGATTCGTATGTCAGGGCCTGACCCGTAGGAACAGCAATGGAAATGACGCACTGAAAAGCAGCCTTGCGATTTTGTTTCCCTTTCATCTCGACCAGCAATTTCTCATACCGCTGCTTATCGGTGAGCTGTTCACCGCCGTACCGGGCGGAAAGAACCCCCGGACGACCGGCCAGGGCGTCAACCATCAAGCCCGAATCATCCGCCAAGGCCGGCGCACCCAGCACTCGGGAAACGAATCCGGCCTTTTTGTATGCATTTTGCTCAAAGGTCGTGCCATCTTCCACCACTTCGGGAATCGGGCCGAAATCGTCCAGGCATTGAATCAGAACCGGAAAGTTTTTCAGTAATTCCTTTATTTCGACTATCTTACCTTTATTACGGGTTGCAATGACAAGGGGCATTTGTCTATCCATTAAACTGACTCCAAACCGAAATGGGTATATATCAACACTGTTACACGGAATTGCCCGTATAATTCAAGGCTTTTTATTTGTAAAGCCTTTTCGCAAAATCCCGCTTTACAAGTCCCTAATATTGTGCCATAAATACGCCGTCAGCATTTGACAGTCATCCGGCCGCATCGGTTTTCCGCAAAATCCTGACAACATAATCATGCTTCAAGAACTTTCCATTCGAAATTTTGCCATTATTGACGATCTAAGCGTTTCGTTTACCGGTGGCCTAACGGTAATGACCGGTGAAACCGGAGCGGGCAAATCGATCATTATCAATGCCGTCACCCTTCTTTTGGGCCGCCGAGCCACGGCAAAGCTCATTCGAACCGGAGCCCAAGCAGCTGAGCTGGAAGCTTTATTCGCCATATCACCGAATGGGCCCATTTCCGATGCAATGGTTGCCAATGGGCTGGCGCCCGACGAGCGCCTGCTCATTCGACGCGTTATCTCCAGGCAGCAAAGCCACCGCATCTACATAAACGGGCGGCTGGCCACCATCCAAATGCTCAGCCAAATAACCGAAAATCTGGCCAGCATTGCCGGCCAGCATGCACACCAGAGCCTGTTGAAATCGGATCACCACCTGCTGGTTTTAGACCGGTTCGGCGGCCTGATGCCCCTGCGTCATCAAATACAGTCGTATTATCATGAAATGCTGCCGCTTATCGACAAACTCAAGTCTCTGGAATCGATCCGTGCAAATCAAGCGGCGCAAATGGAACTGTTGTTCTTTCAAAAAAATGAGATTCAATCTGCTGCTGTCAGTCCGGGAGAGGACGAATCCCTGAACCAGGAGCGTGTGCGGTTAAAAAATGCGGCCTTGCTCGTTCAGACCACCCACGAATGCTTAGACACACTCTACCGCGACCCGGGAGCCGCCGGCGAGCAAATCTCATCGGCTCAAAAAGCCATTGAAAAAATGTCTTCACTTGACCCGGCGCTGACCGATACCCGTAACCAATTGGCTGAGCTATCCTACCAGATCGAGGATGTGGTGCAAAATCTCCAAAGCTATTTGAACCAAATCGAACTGGATGACCGTCGTCTGGAGGCGGTGGAATCACGACTGGATACACTCAACAAGCTCAAACGCAAATACGGCGAAAGCCTGGTTGATGTCATGGCACATCTTGAAACCATTGAGCGCAAGCTGACCGGTCATGAAACCATCGACACGCAAATAACCGAAACAACGGCCGGTCTTTCGAGGAAAAAAACCGCCCTGGCAAAACTCGCCCGGGAATTGTCACAAAAACGATTGAAAGCAGCCCGGCATTTATCCCGGAAAGTGGTAACAGAGCTATCGACGCTTAGCATGCCAAATACAAAATTCGAGGTTGAGCTAAACCAAATTGAAGCCAAGCCGGATACAGACCCGAGTTTGATTCTCAACGGTATGGTGATCCACGAAACCGGAATTGACCAGGCGGGCTTCATGATTGCACCCAATGCGGGTGAGACGCTAAAGCCCCTGGCCGGCATCGCTTCGGGGGGGGAATTATCCCGCGTGGTGTTGGCGTTGAAAGCCATTTTGGCCGACAAGGACGCCATCGAATCCATCGTTTTCGACGAAGTCGATGTCGGAATTGGTGGCAGTGTGGCTGAAATGGTCGGCGATAAGCTGTCGGGACTCTCCAGACATCACCAGATTATCTGTATTACGCATCTTCCCCAGATTGCCAAATTTGGGGACCACCATTATCGAATATCCAAATATGTAAAAAACGGCAGAACGTTTACACAAATCAACGCCATCCTTGCCGAAGACCGTGTGCAGGAAATCGCCAGAATGCTCGGTGGAATGAACATCACCCAAACATCTCTGGAACATGCCCGGGAACTTCTGAGCCGTTAATTTCCAAATTTTTTGAGATAGCACTCTCGGTACCATAAGGGTTCGCACATAAATAAATTCACAATTTTAGATGTTGAGGCGCCCACATGGAAAGGCACGAAAATTAAAGAATATCAGGATATTCTGTATTTTCGTAACGCCGCCAGGTGGAATGCATCGGCGTATAAAATGTGAAGTTATTTATGCGCGAGCCCTAAATCCGCCTGAGGCGAACAGCCAGCCAAAGGTGGGCGAGCCTTGGACCCATATTGTGCACACAACAGGAGGCGGCATGGACATGATTTACTGCATACCACCCGTATTAACGCTAACCAGTCTAGTCGCACTCGGGGTGTTGTCAATACGGCGCAAATCAAATTCTCTCTCCAACCGACTGTTTCTCATTTTATGTCTATTGGGCATGTTCCTTTATGCTGACATTCTCTTCGCGTTCATTGCCACATCCAGAACCGTTGCATTATGGGTCAGCCGGATCGATCATATATTCATCGTTTTCCTTCCAGCCCTGTACATTCATTTTTTTCAGGAATTATTGGGTCTAACCCGGCGCTCTTGGGCAGTGATCGGTTCATATTCGTATTGCGGGATACTGGCGTTATTCGCACCAACACCCTATTTCATTGCCGACATGGCGACACATTCATTCGGATATTTTGCTTTGGCCGGCCCGCTTTATCCGCTATTTGGTATCATCGGCACCGGTGCGACCCTCTATGCATTGATCGTTGTGTCCCGGGCCATTGGGCAGGAATCTAGCCCCATTCGAAAAAACCGTCTCCGATATATCCTGTTTGGTTTCGGTATATTGGGTCTGTTTAATGGCCTTAATTTTCTTCCCATACATGGTATCTCTATCTATCCACCCGGTAATTTTGGTTTTATTCCCCTTTCGATTTTTGCCATTGGCCTGTTTAAACACGACTTGCTCGACATGGGACTGCTCATTAAGCGAAGCCTGGTATATTCCATTATCACCGCGATTTTGACGGGAATATATGCGTTCATCATCACGGCTGCAAACACGTTGGCCAGCGAAGTTGTCCCCATGAACTCCGTGCTTTTTACGGTCGGGTTTTTTCTGGTGATTGCGTTCATTTTCGGCCCCCTGAAATCCGGAACCCAGCGGATCATCGACAGACTGTTTGATAAGAACAAATACGATTACCAGGACACGTTAAAACGGGTGTCGCGCAAGATCCTGTCTATATTGGATGTGCATGCAATCGGTAATCAGCTACAGGAAACCATTCACCATGCCATGAAGATCGACCGGTGCCTTTTGTTTTTAAATCCGAAAACCGACCCCAAGGCAACCGCTTTTAATTTGGCGCCGAATCAATCCTTTCCCGTCAAATCCAATCTGCAAGACCATGGCGCATTGGTTCGATACTTGACCGCCAACCACCGCCCGGTCATCCGGGGTGATCGAAAAATGCTGCTGGGGCAACGCTCAGAAAAGCTCAACCAGGATGTTTTAACCGAAATGATCGCCGAAGCGGCTGTTGTTGCTCTACCGATGATATTTCAAAACCATTTAAACGGGTACATGCTGTTGGGAGAAAAACTTTCCGGAGATGGTTATACGAAAGACGATCTGGATTTACTGGAAACCTTAAGCGCCCAAAGCGCCCTTGCCATTGAAAATGCCAAATCTTATCAGAAAATCGAATCGCTAAATGCGCATCTGGAGCGCAAAGTTTCAGACAGAACACAGGCGTTAAGCGCCGCCCTCGACGAAAAAGTAAAGACCCAGGAACAGCTCATTCGATCGGAAAGCCTGGCGGCCATTGGCCAACTTGTCGCCGGGGTCGCCCATGAACTGAACAATCCGCTCACCAGCGCCATCAGCCTGCTTCAAACGGCCATGGAGGACCTGGCGGAAACAATTCCCGGGCACCCATTGGATACGGATATCACGGAAGATTTGAGCTTTGTAGAAAAGGAACTGAAACGGGCAAAGGAAATTGTCCGCAGCCTTCTGTCATTATCCCGGCAAACACCGGCACACACGGAACAGGTGGATCTAAACGATGTGATAAGAGATGCGCATCGCATTTTAAAAAATCAACATTGGAACGTAAGTATTCGAATTGAAGAACATTTTAATCGCAACATGCCAACAATTAAAGGCAATTTCGCAACACTGGGTCAAGTCGTGTTGAATATTATTAAAAACGCACTCCAGGCGGTGGAAACCCGAAACGGACGAATCCGACTATCGAGTCGATTTGACATACAGGCCCAACAGGTTGTTTTCGAATGCGAGGATAACGGGGCCGGCATCTCCCCGTCGCATCTGAAAGATATTTTCAAACCCTTTTTCACCACCAAGGAGGTCGGAAAGGGGACAGGACTCGGTTTATACATCTGCCACGAAATTGTCAGAAAACATGGCGGCAACATCAGCGTTGAGAGCAAGGTGGAAAAGGGATCAAAGTTTACAATTCGAATTCCGGCCGGAAGCTGACAATAAACGACACGCGTCCCGTAACTTCACATGCATTCGCTGCTTTTGCACATCCCCCATTCACATCATGCGATTGATATGATAAAAGGAAGGTTTGGATGATTCATTCGCATGGTTTTTTATCCATTAATTCGTGATCGTCCAAAAACAAATTAATCCCGGAAAAGTAGGAGATACACAATGCCGCTATATGAGTTTAGATGCCTAAAATGCCAGGACTTGTTTGAGTTGCTGGTCATGAAAACCGATGAGCAAATCGAACTGAGGTGCCCGAAATGCAGCTCACCGGAATTTGAAAAAGTTATGAGTTCAACCAACTACGCCATGAAAGGCGGTGCCGGCCCGGTGCAATCGCCATCGGCTCAGACACGAAACTGTTCGGGGGGCTCCTGTACAACTTACGATATTCCCGGCTACATATGAGGCAGATCCACCATAGGGATAAAAAACTCTTCCAGGAGCTGTTCCATCGCGAGCATATCGATCAATTTGAAGATCGATTCAAGATTCTCGAAGCGTTTCTCCAAACGGAAAAGCATTTAACAATCGAGGAGCTGCATAGGGTTCTATTGCAGACCGGTAACCGTCTTTCCGTTGATTTTGTGCGCGACACCCTCTTGCTGATGTGTCGATTTGGGTTTGCCCAGAAACGAAAGTTCGAAGACGGGCACACCCGGTATGAGCACCGGCATCTGGGTCAACATCACGATCACATGATCTGCACGCGGTGCGGGCAAATCATAGAATTTCAAAATGAAAACATGGAGCTGCTGCAGAATGAAATTGCCGGTACCTACGGTTTTCATATGTTGCAGCATACAATGGAAATCTACGGCATCTGCTCCGGGTGCCTATCCCACCGAAGAAAGATGATGCCCCTGGTCAACGCCAAACCGGGTGAACGGTTGATTATCAGCGAATTTTCCGGCGGTAAAATCTCCCGCATGAGAATGATGACCATGGGGCTTCGAGTCGGTGACAAGGCTGAGGTCATTACCAACAATCGCCAGGGGCAACTGGTCGTGGCCATCGACTACAAGCGCTTCAGCCTCGGCCGAGGCATGGCCATGAAAATTCTTGTGGAACCGGACCCCCAGTGAAAAAAACACCTCCGGCATATTTGGATACTTACCGAACGGGCGGGCTTTCTGAAAAAGGGGCCCGTGCATACGACCCACACCATGAATCCACCCTGTGTCCGAGAATGGGGCCGGTAACATGAAGTCCATTTACGCCATTGGCGACATTCACGGCTGTTATGAAAAGCTGCGAGCGTTAATGGAAAAAATCGACATTTGCCCGCAGCGCGACACCTTGATTTTCCTCGGAGATTATATTGACCGGGGGCCCCAATCCTATGAGGTTGTCGACTATCTGATTACATTGAAACATCAATTTAAGAATTTGGTGTTCCTGAAAGGAAACCACGAGATCATGCTGCTTGATTATCTGAACGGGGTCGGCAGAATGGTGTTTTTATTAAACGGGGGAAAGGAAACATTAGACAGTTATTACAAATATCTACCAGACCGGAATCGCTTTGTTTTTCCAAAAGAACATCTTGACTTTATGAACTCACTTGTTCTATGTCACCAGACCGAAGATTACATATTCGTGCATGCAGGCCTGCGGCCGGGTATTGCAGTTGACGACCAGGTAGCAGCGGATGTTCTGTGGATTCGAGACACATTCATTAGAACCGATGAAGATTTTGGGAAACGGGTGATATTCGGTCACACGCGGTTTCAACAGCCATTGATTTCACCCAATAAAATCGGAATTGATACCGGTGCCGTCTATGGAAACTGTCTGACATGCATCCGACTTCCGGATATAATGTTTTTCAGTGCCCCGTAAAGGCACCACAGGCATATAGCAGGATCGTACCCATGAAAAAGGCCGTTATCCTAAGTTTTATTTTATTGCTTTTATCCAACGGATTGGCTATTGCCGGCTATCTTGCCGTCAAAGTGCCCATTGCCAATATCCGTTCCGGACCGAGTGAAAAACATGACATCCTTTGGAAGGTGGAGACGTATCATCCATTCCGGATCATAAAAAAATCAGGAAATTGGTACCAGTTTCAAGATTTTGAGGGTGATCAGGGGTGGATTCACAATTCCCTGGTGCAAAAAATACCGTCGGCAATCACCAAACGGGACAAATGCAACGTCCGATCCGGGCCCGGCACCCAGCACAACATTCTGTTCACGACTGAAAAGGGCATTCCGTTTAAAATTCTCAACCGTAAGGGCAAGTGGATCCACATCCAGCATGTGGATGGTGACAAAGGGTGGATACATGTCAACCTAATTTGGCCAAATGGTTAAGTCTGTTAAGGACATCGCAAACACGTTTATTGGAGGACTGCATGGCAAAAAACCGTACCCAGTGGAAAAAAAGTTTGAAACAACCGGATGAGTTTATCACCCTGTCTTCAAGGCTTTTTAAGATAGGCATTGAACAGAAAAACAAAATAACCGCTGCTGTTGGTGGCCTCATTATATTGACGCTACTGATCTCGGGCATCCGATATGTTTCATTCAGGACCGAAGAGCGTGTATTTACAAGCCTGAGTCGGATCATGGTCGAATTTAACCGAGTTGAAACAGAAAATGGGTTTCAGGAGGCATATCAGGCAGTTAAGGAGGAACTCGGTGAACTGGCAGACAACTACAGCGGAAAAACCGGTGGAGAATTTGCCGGACTGACCCTGGCCGGTTTGAGCTTTTCCGCCGGAGATTATCCCCAGGCCATTGAGCGGTATGAAGCGGCCTTGTCTGATTTTAAGGGAACTGAGCCCTTTTATGATCTCGTAGAAACAAGCCTTGCTTACGCCTATGAGGAAACCGGCGCCTATGACAAGGCGGCCGCGCTATTTGAGGCCTTAACAGCCGATCCGGAAGCCAGGAATGCTGACGAAGGGTTGTTTGCCCTGCGCAGAATATATCGCGCCCTGGGCAAAAACGACCAATGGGTCGCCGTATCTGAAACCATTGCCGAAAAGCATCCACAATCAATGTATATCGATATCGTCAAAGAGGCTGGTACGAGCTGATTGGTTGGTGCCTATTCCTTTGGGCCGACATCCAACTTATATTTCTTGATTTTCTGGTTCAGACCGCTCTTTCCGATCCCCAACAGTTCCGCGGCCCTGGCCTGCACGTTGTCACTGAGTTTCAATGCCCGCGTGATCAATGCCATCTCGACCATGGCAAGGGTTTCGTTTAATTTTGCGCTCACCGGGATCCCGTCCATGTGAAGGGTGTTGTAGACCTGGTTTTTGAAATGCTTCGGAAGGTCTCCCACCTGAATCTCCCGGCCTGCACACATAATCATGGCGCGCTCGATGACATTTTCAAGCTCCCGGACGTTTCCAGGCCAGTTATAATCATAAAGCAATCGCTCCACATCCCGATCGATTCCGATAACCGGGATTCCGGTTTGTCTCTCCTGAGCATATTTTCGAATAAAATAGTCAACCAAAAGCCGAATGTCCTCCTGCCGATCCCTCATGGGGGGCAAATTGAGATACAGGACATTCAAGCGGTAAAACAGGTCTTCACGGAATCGGCCGGCTTCGATTTCAGATTTCAGGTGTTTATTGGTGGCGACTATAATCCGCACATCCACCGACACGGAGCGCGTTCCCCCCACTCTTTCAAATACGCGCTCCTGAAGAATGCGCAATAATTTTACCTGAAGATTCTGTGACAGTTCGCCGATTTCATCCAGAAACAGGGTGCCGCTGTCGGCGATTTCAAAACGCCCCTTTTTCAAGGCCGTCGCCCCGGTAAACGCCCCCTTTTCATGTCCAAACAATTCACTTTCGAGCAACGTTTCGGCCAATGCACTGCAGTTGACCGCAACAAACGGTTTGTCCCGTCTCGGCCCATTAAAATGGATTGATCGCGCCACCAGTTCCTTACCCGTCCCGTTCTCCCCTTCAATCAGGACCGTGGCATTTGCCGGCGCCACCTTTTTAATGGTTTCAAAAACATCCTGCATCGCTTTGCTTTTACCGATAATATTGTCGAACCGGTATTTTCCCGTTACATCGTCAAGAAGACGACGGTTTTCCTTAACCACCCGGTACATACCGATGGCCTTGTTCACAAACACGACCAGGCGATCGTTATCAAACGGTTTGAGTATATAACTGTAAGCGCCCTTCTGCATCGCTTCAACAGCTCTATCCACCGTACCATACGCGGTCATGATGATGACCGGTAAATCCGGATCCGAGGCCTTGATTTTTTCCAAAAGCGCCATGCCGTCCATCTCGGGCATCTTCATATCCGTCAAAACCAGATCTATATCGGAATGTGTTAAGATATCAAGGGCATTACGGCCGCTGTCGGCCATAAAAGTTTCGAATCCTTCCTCTTCCAAAACCGCACTGAGGATCGGGGGATAATTCTTTTCATCATCAACGATGAGTATTGTTTCCATAATAGACTTCCTCGCTGCTCGGGATTGTAACGGTCACCTGAACGCCGCCTTCGCGCCGATTGGCAATGGAAACGCCGCCGCCCAGGGATTTCATGATATTTTCGACAATGCCCAGACCCAGACCGGTTCCGGTTGATTTGGTTGTAAAGAAGGGGTCCCATATCTTGCTGATGACATCGTCGGCTATCCCCGGACCACTGTCGAGAAAACAAACTTCAACAGCCTTTTTTGTTTCCGTGATGTGAACGGTAAGCTTTCCACCAGCATCCATCGCCTGCATGGCATTGATCAGAATATTCAAAAAGGCCTGATACAGCATCGCATGATCCGCAAGCACCAGCGGTAAATCGTTCTCGATGTGTTTTTCAATAGAAATCCGCCGGTTAGACAATTCTGATTCGAGGTATATCAGATTTTTTTCCAGGACATCTTCCACATGAATGGGCACCAGGTCCGGTGTTTTGGGTTTGGCAAAACTTAAAAAATCCGTAATGATGGCATTGAGGCGCCCGGACTCTTCAACAATGATGTCCGGTATGGTGTTTTTGGGATCATAGGCCGCCATCTTTTTTTTCAGCAGCTCGGCGGAACTGCGAATGATGCCCAATGGGTTTCTAATTTCATGGGAAATCCCTGCCGTGAGTTCACCCAGAGCAGACATCCGTTCCGCCCGGCTCAGCATCTCCTTTAGCTCAAGACGTTCCTTGGCGCGCCGCTCCAATATCCCTTCGCCGCGTTTCACCACCAGCCTGAGCACCAAGAAAAGAAACCCCATAACACTGGTACAGCTGATAATCACCAGGATCTGAAACCGAAAAATCTTTTTATAATCATCGGTGAGATCCTGCACCACTTCAAAGACACCCAGTATCGGACCCGACTGCTCACGTCCGGCAGGTTGGCGTCTCAGGGGGGAAAAAACGATCCCTTTGCCTTTGACAAAGATAAGCGTTGGATTTTCCGCA
Organism: Deltaproteobacteria bacterium; assembly: GCA_019310865.1. The sequence goes on from JAFDDL010000163.1 coordinate 12,626, forward strand.
CGCAGCGGCGCAAAGGTGACCATCTTGACCTCCTTTGGAAAACCCAGAAAAATCTCCAGAAAACTCCCCCGCTGAATCAGCTTGGAGCTCGATTTTCCGGTTACGGCTTTCTGGTACGCGGACCCACCGATATTTTTCCTGCCGATGACCTTTTGATCAAAGCTATAGGATATCAGGTTGTTCAAGTTATAAATGTTTACCATATCCACTTGAAAACTGTGCAGCGCATTTCGAACAACATTGTCCATCAACTCGAATTGTTCCTGATTGCGCAATTGAATTTTTTCGAATTTCCAGGCCACCGGAATATTAAACTGATAAAATACCTGATGATTTAAATTTTCGATAAGAAGCCTGGCGTAGTCTTGACTCTTTTCTCGATGAATCGTGCGAACCCAATGCGTAAACAGGCCCGATAAAACAAGGGTTCCAACAAAAACCACGACCAGGCTCGTGAATGTGAAATATTTCACCAGCCGGTATGGCTTGACCT
>JAFDDL010000164.1 GCA_019310865.1 Deltaproteobacteria bacterium
GGTAAAGTCAAATGCTAAAGGCTACGCAGTAAAGTGAACCCAATAAACAGGGACATTAAACTACCGAATAATACATCGCTTGACGTGGTGTTTGGCCAGTGACTGGAATTCCGCCATGGTTTCTGCGCTGTATCGATGGGCATTGTTTTGGATGAATTCAGGGTCAAGCACTCGTTTTTCTTGAAAATTCTGGAGAACATACAGATGGGCGCCCTGGATAAGCCGTGCGATGCGTCCGATGGTGTCTGCGTCCACGAAGGGAGACAGACAGGTGGTTCTAAATTCGTGATAAGCGGTGGTTTCAAGGATGACTTGAATGCTTTCCATCAGCCTCGGGCCGATGCGGTTGGCAGATAAATGCGGTGCGTAGCGATTCGGATCCGTTTTGATGTCCATGGCGATATAATCGATCAGCTGATCATGCAATAGCTGTCGAAGCGTTTCCGGCCGGCTGCCGTTGGTGTCCAGCTTGATGGGAAACGCTAGTGCTTTTACTTTCCGGCAAAAATTGGTCAAATCCGCTTGCAAGGTGGGTTCCCCGCCGGTGATCACCACGCCGTCCAGCAGGCCCTTTCGCTGCGAAAGAAATTTAAGCGCATCGTCTTCGGAAATCGAAGGCAGGTTGGTTTTTCGACCGAGCGCCAGTTCCGGATTGTGGCAATAGGGGCAGGTAAAATTGCATCCCGAAACGAAAAGAATGCAACTTACCTTTCCCGGATAATCGATGAGAGAGCTTTTTTGGATACCGCTGAAAAACATGGGATTTTAAGGCCGCCGGATATCGAATTGATATCCTAATGCGCTGCCGCAGAGGCCATGGGCGATCGGGTCTCTGTTTCCGGTTTGGCCGAATCTGCCCGAACCATCGGTTCGCAGGGCCTGCACAGGACGTCCGCATCCGGTACGGTAAAGGTTTTCCGAATCGAAAACTCCGACCGTTTCCCATCGTTCCATTGCTGAACCGGTCGCAGGTATCCCACAACCCTGGAATAGATTTCCGTATCCTGATGGCAGGTGGGGCAAGATTCCTGTTCGCCTTTCAGGTACCCGTGGGATGAACACACACTGAAAGATGGCGAGAGGGTAAAATAGGGCAGACGGAAATTGGAGGCGGTTTTACGAATCAGGCCTTTGACGGCTTCGATGTCTGTTACCTGCTCGCCCAGAAACATGTGCAACACCGTGCCTCCGGTATACCGGGTTTGGAGGTCGTCCTGCAGCATAAGCGCCTCGAAAACGTCATCGGTGTAGTTCACCGGTAGCTGTGTTGAGTTGGTGTAATAAGGCGCGGCGCCGTCTTGATATTGATCTTCGTTGGAGCAGAGAATGTCCGGATATCGTTTTTTGTCGATCATGCACAGACGGTAAGAGGTCCCTTCGGCCGGTGTGGCTTCGAGGTTGAAGATATCACCGGTTTCCTCCTGGATTTCCGTGAGGCGATCGCGCAGATAAGCCATGACCCTGATGGCAAATTCATGGCCCGACTCGCTGGCGATATCCTGGCCGATGAAATTGAGACAGGCCTCGTTCATGCCGATAATACCGATGGTGGAAAAGTGGTTCTTCCAGTATAAGCCGAATCTTTCCTTGATGCCTTTGAGATAATGCTTGGAGTATGGATACAGGTTTTTTTCAGTAAATTTTTCAAGCACTTTCCGTTTGATGATCAGGCTCTCTTTGGCCAGGCTGACCTGAGTCTTTAGTGCAGCGAAAAACGCATCTTCGGTATCGGCCAGGTAGCCGATGCGCGGCAGGTTTATGGTGACAACACCGATGGATCCGGTAAGCGGATTGGCGCCAAAGAGGCCGCCGCCGCGTTTTTGAAGTTCCCGGTTGTCCAGGCGCAGCCGGCAGCACATGGACCGGGCGTCTTCCGGGGACATGTCCGAATTGATGAAGTTGGAAAAATAAGGGATTCCGTATTTCCCGGACATCTGCCAGATCAGGTCCAGATCCGGATTGTCCCAGTCGAAATCGGTGGTAATGTTGTAAGTGGGGATGGGAAAGGTAAACACGCGACCCTTCGAGTCACCTGCCATCATGACTTCCGCAAAGGCCTTGTTGAAAATGTCCATTTCCTTTTGAAATTCGGAATAAGTTTTATCCTGGTCCACACCGCCGATAATTACCGGTTGATCCTTTAAGGTAGAGGGAACCACCAGGTCCATGGTGATGTTGGTGAAGGGCGTCTGAAAGCCGACGCGGGTGGGGATGTTGATGTTGAACACGAATTCCTGTAGCGCCTGTTTTACTTCATTATAGACAAGGCCGTCAAAACGAATAAACGGCGCCAGTAATGTGTCGAAATTCGACAGCGCCTGGGCGCCGGCGGCCTCTCCCTGAAGGGTATAGAAAAAATTAACGATCTGTCCCAATGCCGTTCGGAGATGTTTTGGCGGTCCGCTTTCCACTTTGCCGGACACCCCTCTGAATCCCTGATGCAGCAGGTCGTTTAAATCCCAGCCCACGCAATAGACCGACAGGAGACTCAAATCATGAATGTGCAAATCGCCGCCTTTGTGGGCGTCTCGAATTTCCGGTGGGTATATTCTGCTAAGCCAGTATTCAGAGGTGATATCCGATGAAATATAGTTGTTCAGCCCCTGGAGCGAATAGCACATGTTGCTGTTTTCTTTTATTTTCCAGTCAAGCTTTTGGATATAGTTTTCCACCAAGTCCACATTGACCGCAGCGGCCATGTTTCGGATTTGTGCATGCTGCTCTCTATAAATAATGTAGGATTTGGCAGCCTTGTAGTAAGGGGAATCGAGAAGCACACGTTCCACGATGTCCTGGACCTCTTCCACCTCCGGAATGGGGCCAAGACGAAGATCATGAATGAGTGTGAGAACCCGAAGGGTCAGTTTTTTCGCTTCCCGGGCGGTAAACTCGTTGGTTACCGTTCCGGCTTTTTCAATTGCTGCGGTAATTTTGGAAGAATCAAACTCGACCACCCGACCGTCTCGTTTTTTAATCTCTTCAATCACTGATGGCACCTCTCCAATCCACGTTTAACATTAACATCGGTTCAACCTATGTTTTTACATCGAATAAAACGGTTTATAAAGCCACTTCAGGAAGGATTCCGCTTCGACGGCGTTGCTGTCGGAAACGGAATACGAATCTCTACTTATCCAATATGTTGTTGTCTGTCAACAAAAAAAAACAACATATTGCGTATTATGAAAATTTTAACGCCATCCGGTTCGGTTTTCCGCGATTGGGTGTAACCCAGATATAGTCCGCATAGGACAGCTCTGCTTTCGACCCGGCCTCGATGAGGTAAATGGTTCGAAAGGTGGCACCGGTTCGGTCATATGCTCGATTCGGGATACCGAATTTGTGGATAATATGACCATTGCCTACCAAGACGACCATGGGGGTATTCGCCGGATTGCGTGAAATGGTTTCGGCCATGGCCTCATCCCAGACGCACTGGGCGGAAAAGAATCTTTCAAAGTCTTTTCGGCCGGGCAGGTGGTGATGGCTGAAGATTTTTTCGACATATGCCCGGTGGGTCTGGTTTGATAAATCGATTTTTTTCGGCAGATATTTTTTATCATCGGCAAGAAGGCTATCGATGCCGCCCGTGGCAATTTTGGCAGGGATGTGAAAGGGAATGTTCAGCGCCACCAGCGGTTGCTGATTTTCCCGAATATAGAGCAAAATATCCCGGTAAAGGCTGAAACGATATTTCCAGTTGGCATACCAGTGCGAGCGTTTCAGAAATTCCGCCTCGTCAATTTCACCGGCAGACCACTGGTTGAGAATCGGCTGATATGGCGTTGAAAACATTTCCATGCCCACGGTAAGTGTGGGGGCTGTTTTATGAAGTTCTCGGATAATGTCGAGTTGGCGGGCATGGTGATGCCGATCAGTATGCACCTCCCCCACATAGACAATGTCCACCTGGCGCAGGTCCGACATCATTTCATCAAAAGAGACACTGTCCCGGGTAAGTGCTGAAATGATGGTATTGTCTGGGAATTTGCCAGGATGATCGGTGAAGGTCACATTCATGATGGTAGTGCATCCCCCGCTCAAAAACAGAATGCAGCCAGCCAGGAGCCGACTGGACCGGTTATATATTGATTTTTTTTCGGTTTTCATTTCTTGATTTTTCAGTAAAATCGTGTTGTAGGTTAACGCCTATTGGGTTTACGATCATTCGGCTATTTTTTTTAAGGAAAGACATGCGACTGGAACAACCGCCACTGTTTCGCCGGGTTTTCATACCCTGGTATGCTGCTGATATCGCCTGCCTTCTCACCGCAGGATTTGCCGTAATGGTTATCTTGTTTGCCGCAATCGGGGTTTCAGCCGCCTTTGCAGTGACGCAATATGTAGATTTTGTTTGGGTGCCGGTCAGCCTGATCTTGTTGGGGCTCTTATTGCTGCTTTCCGTCATATTTCGATTGCTGCGGCGGCATAGTTATCGATTCCTCAAGTAGTGCCCGATCATCTCTTTTTCATAAACGCCATTATATTCATATCGTTATAAGCGTTTGTCTGGGCAAATTCGAGAAAGAGCATGAACATCTTTTTATTCACATTGCCGGGTATTTGGACAATGGTCTCACCGTTTTCAGCAATCAGCCAACTGGTGGGTAATCCCCTGAATTTGTACTTTTTAACGGTTTCTTTTTCCCGGTCGTAATCGACGCGAATCGAAATGAAATTCTCATTGAGAAACTGTGTTACGTCATCTTTCTTCAGGGTTTCCTTATTCATTACTTTACAGTAATGGCACCAGTCTGCAAAAAAATGGAGAAACACTTTCTTTTCGGTTTTTTGGGCCAGTTCCATCCCCGTTTCATAGGTCAGCCAGTTGATTCCCTTGGTGTCTGGACTGCTTGCCGAAAATGCCCACGAAGAGACAGTGACCAGAATGAAAATAACAGTTAGAATGCCAATCCGGTAGCGGATTTTGTATTTCATGTGTGAATACCTCCATAGACAGGGTTTAGCTAATGGGTGCAAAAACCAAAAATTTATTGGTTACGAGCAGCAGTCCCACAACTATCAGTAAAATTCCTGCAGCGATGTTCAAGTATTTCATGACGGGGACTACTTTCTTAATAAATAATAGAATCAGATTAATGAAAGCCGATAACACCAAAAACGGCAATCCCATTCCCAGCGAGTAGACGCCGAGCAGGAAAACCCCCTGATAGATGGTTTCCTCGTTGGCGGCTAAAAATAGGATCGTTGTGAGCTGGGGACCAATACAGGGGCTCCAGCCGGCACCAAATGCCATACCCACGATGAAAGTACCGAAAAAATGGAGCGGTTTATTTTTCAGATGCATCCGTTTGTCGAATTCAAGCAAGCGAATGCGTATCAGGCCGGTCATGTGCAATCCCAAAATGATAATGACAATGCCACCGGTAACCCGGATCGCATCGATCTGGCGAGTCATAAAATCCCCCAGAAATGTTGCCGAAGCACCCAAGAAAATGAAAACAAGCGAAAAACCGGACACAAAGGCTATCGTTGCAAGGATCACCTTTCGGCGGATTTCCATATCCCGTCGGGTTGTGAGTTCTTCAAGGGAAAAACCGGTGATAAATGTAAAATATGCCGGAATAAGCGGCAGAACACAGGGGGAAAAAAACGATAGCAGCCCTGCAATAAATGCGGCTGGGTATGAGACGGATTCAGCGAACATGGGGCTTGGCTACCTGTTGAATGAATCGAATTAAACACGGTTTAGAAAAATATTCCATAATAGACAAAAACATAACGGTCACAGTATCGGTTGTCAATCCATGAAATTTGTCCAATGTTGAGAACCCAATGGGGCGTCCGAGGGATCCGTTACGCTAACGAATCCGTAACGGCCATGTCAATGAGTGGGTGAAAATTCTTGACTTCTGATGAATAATGTATTTAATTTCCACAATAAACGGACATCATGTCCGTAAGAAATGTGAAAATTAAGTTCCAGAAGAGGTGATGCTACCGTATGTTTATTTTCGCTTATTTTCTGTTTGCCGTTGCAAAGGTGCTTGATGTTGCACTTGTAATTTTCATGTGGATCGTGGTTGCCCGAGCCATCCTGTCCTGGGTAAATCCCGATCCTTATAACGCCATTGTTCGGTTTATCCACAATGCAACCGAACCGGTTCTATCCAAAATTCGGCAATATATTCCCATTTATTTCGGGGGGATCGACTTTTCTCCCATATTTGTTTTTCTGGTAGTGATGTTTTTAAGGCTCTTTCTGGTTAACAGTCTCCTGCGTGTATCAGACACATTGCTGAACTAAAAAAAGAGGAGGTCCGATCATGAAATTGACACCACTCGATATCCAGCAACATCAGTTTCGGGTACGATTCAGAGGATTTGATATTGAAGAGGTGGATGCGTTTCTTGAGGATATCGCCACGGACTTTGAGGCACTTCAAAGAAAAAACAGCCGCCTAAAAGAGGAAATCAATCGGCTCAATTCTGAGCTGGTGGGATACAAGGAGCGTGAGGATACCTTTAAGCGGGTTATGATTGAATCCCAGAAAACCATTGAGCAGATGAAGGAAAATGCTCGAAAATCTGCGGAAGTAACTATCGCCGAGGCGGAAGTCACCGCTGAAAAGATACTCAATCGCGCCCACACACGCCTGGCGCAGTTGCATGAAGATCTGGCGGAATTGAAGCGTCAACGAACCCAAATCGAAATTCAGATTCGATCCGTTCTCGAATCTCACGCCCGGCTTCTGGACATTGGAAAAGAGGAAGAAAAATCCATCGATGAAGAAGATGCCAAACTGAAAATAATGCAAAAATGAAACATACGGTTTTAGCCTGACCCGATGAAGCTACCAATGAAAGGCAACCAGACACATGTTCTTCCTGAAGGCCGTCAAATTTTTCGTGCAATGATTGCCGATTTGACGTCGCCGCACTTATCGATCCGCATCTATTCTCATTTGGGAGCGATTTATGGCCAAGATTGACGCATTTTTTAAATTGATGAACGAGCAGGGCGCGTCCGACCTTCATTTGGCGGCCGGACAGCCGCCGGCCCTTAGATTGCGTGGGGATATCGAGCGCATAAAGTATAAGATGCTCGACAACGATGAACTTCGCAGCATGCTCTATGAAATTTCACCGGAGGAAAAGATCAAGGTGTTCGAAGAGACCGGGGACGTGGATTTCGGATATGAGATCCCCGGGCTGGCCCGATATCGGGCCAATTTTTTCCTGCAGAAAAACGGAGTCGCCGCGGTGTTCCGGGAGATTCCCAGCACGATAATGACGGCGGAACAACTCGGCCTGCCGCCGGTCATTCCCAGGTTGGCCACATTGCCCCGGGGATTGGTGTTGGTGACCGGTCCCACCGGAAGCGGAAAGTCCACCACCCTTGCCGCCATCATCGATGTGGCCAATCGGGCCCGAAAAGATCATATCATCACTGTCGAAGATCCCATTGAATGTGTTCACCAGAGCCAGGGGTGCGTTATCAGCCAGCGGGAAGTGGGACTACATACTCAGTCGTTTTCCAGCGCGCTTCGCGGGGCGCTGCGCGAGGATCCGGACATCATTCTCGTGGGGGAATTACGGGACCTGGAAACCATTTCACTTGCCATCGAAGCCGCCTCAACCGGACACCTG
>JAFDDL010000744.1 GCA_019310865.1 Deltaproteobacteria bacterium
CGAGGTGCGGGTTGTGGACGACAGGGGCAACGATGTTCCCACAGGCAAAGTAGGCGAAGTCATCTACCGGGGCCCTGCTGTCCTGAAGGAATACTACAAGAATCCCGAGGCAACGGCCCGGGCCTTCAAGGACGGCTGGTTTTACAGCGGAGACCTGGTCCGTCAGGATGAAGCGGGCTTTATCTACATCATTGACCGGAAAAAGGACATCATCATCAGCGGCGGTGAAAATATCTCCGCAAAAGAGGTGGAAGAGGTCATCTTCAACCATCCGAAGGTGCTGGATATTGCCGTGGTGGGCGTACCCGATGAAAAATGGGGTGAGAGCGTCAAGGCCTTCGTGGTGTTGCATCCCGGCGAGAACCTTTCCGAGTCGGAGGTCATCGATCATTGCAAAGCCGATCTGGCCGGTTTCAAAAAGCCGAGATTCGTGGAATTTATCAAAGAATTGCCCCGTACGGCCACCGGCAAGGTTCAAAAATTTAAACTCAGAAAGTCGTAGTCACGAAAGCCTCTTTCTTTTCACCGGCGCTCGGTGCATCGCCTGGTTTGCCAATGGTCAAGATGCGTCAAAAAGTTGTCCTCCAATTTTTCTATTGAGAAACCGAACGATTCCCGTTATATACCGCAAAAGTGCATTCAGGGTATTCACCTCATTCGATGGGAGACGGAACATGACATCCGCAACAAAGACCGGCGCGCAAATCCTTATTCAGGCTCTGATTGACGAAGGAACAACGCATGTGTTCGGCTATCCCGGTGGGGCCATCATGCCCACCTATGATGCATTGTACGACGCGCCGTTTACCCATATTCTGACTCGCCATGAACAGGGCGCCTGTCATGCAGCAGACGGTTATGCACGCGCCACCGGTCGCGTCGGGGTTTGCATTGCCACCTCGGGCCCTGGGGCAACAAATCTGGTGACCGGCCTTTCCACCGCTCACATGGATTCAGTGCCGATGGTAGCCATCACAGGCCAGGTTCCGGTACCCATGATTGGAAACGACAGTTTCCAGGAGGCGGACATTTACGGGATTTCAATCCCCGTCACAAAATACAATTACCTGGTAAAGGATGTTCGCAATCTGCAGTATACCGTTAAAGAAGCCTTCTACATTGCCCGGACCGGGCGCAAAGGCCCGGTGCTCATCGATTTTCCCAAAGACGTTCAAAACGCCAAAGTCCGCCCCCAAAAGCTCGGTCCGGTTCGTCCACCGGGACGACCCTCACGGACCAAGGGCCACCCCAGGCAAATGACCGCCGTGGTCGCAGCGATCAAGCAGGCCCGTCGACCGGTCATCTACGCCGGCGGTGGTCTGATCGCTTCGAATGCCGGTCCTGAGCTGACCGCCTTTGTTCAAAAAACACGTATCCCGGTAACTACAACCCTTTTGGGCAAAGGAATTTATTCTGAACTCGACCCACTTTCTCTCGGAATGCTCGGCATGCACGGAACAAAATACGCCAACCATGCCATTTATGAATCCGATCTGGTTATCGCCCTGGGTGTTCGTTTTGACGACCGGGTGGTCAGCAATATCGAACAGTTTGCCCCCCTGGCCAAAATCATCCATGTCGATATCGACCCGGCGGAAATCGGAAAACGCGTGGCGGTTGATATTCCGGTTGTGGGGGATGTGAAGGCTGTTCTGGCGGCTCTAAACGATATGATCGACGTCCCGGCTCGAAAAAGGTGGCTTGCACACCTGGCGCGGTTGAAACGCGATCTTCCCCTTTCGTTTCCCGATGACGGTAAACTCCGTCCCCAGCACATCATTCGGACGCTCAGTGATTTGACCCAAGGGGAAATATTGCTGAAACCACCGAGCCCAGGCGGTTTATCACCTCCGGTGGCGCCGGAACCATGGGCTTCGGTTTTCCGGCTGCAATCGGCGCGGCAGTTGGCAGGCCGGATCTACCGGTGGTCGCCTTGACCGGTGACGGCAGTTTTCAGATGTGCATTCAGGAGCTGGCCACCGCCCGCATGTACAACCTGCCTGTAAAAATCTTTATTATGAACAACGGGTATCTGGGCATGGTTCGCCAGTGGCAGGAGATTTTTCATGAATCTCGCTACTCCCATACCTGCCTGAAGTTCAATCCGGATTTTTGCGCAGTGGCCCAGGGGTATGAAATTCCGGCCATGCGCGTAACGGAACCATCCGATGTTCAAGGCGCCATCGATAAGGCATTAAATACCGACGGTCCGATGCTGGTCGATTTTCGGGTCGAGCCGAAAGAAAATGTTGTGCCCATGATACCACCCGGTGGCGGGCAAACCGATTTCATGGGTGAAGAGGAGAAAAATGAATAAGATCCTATCGATACTGGTTCGAAATCACCCCGGCGTCTTGTCCCATGTGGCCGGTCTCTTTACCCGCCGGGGGTATAATATCGAAAGTATTGCAGCGGGCGAAACCGCCGATCCCAAAATCACACGAATTACCATTGTCACCTCCGGCGATGAGGTGGTCATTGAACAGGTGATCAAACAGATCCGAAAACTGATCGATGTCATAAAAGTACAGGAATTGAAGTACGAAGATGCCATCACGCGCGAACTGCTGCTTCTGACCATCTATGTTTCCATGGAAAGGCGCCCTGAGATCATTACGGTGGCCAACACATTCGGGGCCACGGTGTCCGATATTGCCGATAAAACCATGACATTGGAGTTCGGGGGAAACAACCTTAAGATAAACAATATTGTTAAGGCTCTGGGGGGATTTAAGATCAAGGAACTGGCCCGAACCGGCCTGGTTGCCCTCCCCCTGGAAAGCAATCTCGAGCAGAAAAAATAAACCATGAACCACGCCGGTTTCTGTCTCAATCTCAGGGTCATTGTTCCAAAGATCAATCTTGATACCCAATTATCGCTTGGCCGACTTCATTTCAAGAAACAAAAAAAGACATAACACAGGGGGCATAAAATTGCAGATTGGATTTGGCTCTTTTTCATGTTGTTTTGTCCCCAAAATCGACGAATCATAATTGCGTGGATATGTTTGTCTAAAGGTGAATTCACAAGGGAGGATTCCAACCTCTAACATTGATTATCACCAGGTATTTGTGGCTATTCCATCAATCCGACGAAGGCAGGGGCTTGGGTTCCTGGACTGCCATCTCCTTGTCGCAGCACTCC
>JAFDDL010000165.1 GCA_019310865.1 Deltaproteobacteria bacterium
TTAAATCATGAAAGTGTATTTTGTCAACACCTGGTTTGCCCCCCATACCCGCTTTTTTCAATATTCTGTTCCAGCTGTTCTGACCCATTGTGAACCGCGGACCTGTTTTCGGGGCTACCCGTCTCCTAATCACTAACTTCCGTGTGCGGGTCCATGTCTTTTCCTCTGGACATATCATTTAGGATCTTCTCCAAATTTTCCAGTTCCCTCCCATATTCGGCCCACTTTCCCTGGCGCAAATGATCTTTGGCCTTGTGGTAGTGTTCCAGAGCCAACACTACCAGATCAGAGGACTCCCGAGATTGGGGTTCCTCTGGGGAGACTACTTGTTTGGTGGCTCTTTGTTCATCCAGGACCCGGGCTAAAGCCTTATCAAGATTCTTCTCCATAACCAGGCGATTACCAAAAGCGACAATAACCCTTTTTAATTCAGGTAAGGAGGCGCCTTTTGATTTGTCCGGTTGCGAAGAAACCGGCTGCCCGCCACCCCTGGGTTTCGCAGAACCCCTAGCTCCGGGAGCTCCTGTGGGAGGGAATTCGCTTTGTTCCTGTTTTGCTTCCAGGTAGACCGGCTCCACATAGATAAATGTATCACCCACCGGAATAACCATAAGATTTCCCCTGATGACCCTGGAACCTCTCTGACCCCAGAGGCTCAGCTCCCGGGAGATATCCGTTTGCTGATCCACTCTGGCTTCAATCTGCATCGGTCCATAGACCAGTTTCTCCTTGGGCAATTTATAGACCAGTAGTTTCCCGTAGTTGGGAAGGTCACTTCTGGCCGCCAGCCAGGCAATCATATTATCCTTTTTGGATGGGGTGTAGGGAAGCATCAAAAGAAACTCCGCCTTTTCCTCATCAGGCAGTTTAACAATGATATAGTAAGGTTCCATTTCTTGCCGGCTATCCCCGTACAATTCATCCGGAATCTGCCAGTGGTCTTCCTGGTTATAGAAGACCTGAACATCGTCCATATGATATTTGGCGTATGTATCCACCTGAATCTTAAATAGGTCCTTGGGGTACCGGATGTGTTTTTTCAGATCAGCCGGCATCTCATTAAAAGGCTTAAACAGATCGGGGAATATCTTCGAGTAGGTCTTAATAATAGGATCTTTTTGATCGATAACATAAAAAGTTACATCTCCATTATAGGCATCGACCGTTACCTTTACTGAATTTCGTATGTAGTTTAGTCCTTTATTATTAAAACGGCCATACGATCGGCGCGAATAGGGATACATGATAGATGTCGTAAAAGCATCCTGAATCCAGAAAAGCCTTCCTTCAGAGACAACCATGTACGGATCTTTGTCATAATCAAGAAATGGCGCAATCAGTCTCACTCGATTGCCAACCCGGCGATTAAACATTATTCTGCTTTCAGGATTCAAATAGTTGGTAAAAAGAATCTGGGAATCCGAAAATTCAAAGGCAAATAGAAGCCTTCTGAAAAAAGATTTTACAGGGACACCTCCTTTTCCTTGATAGATGGTATAAACATTCTTGTCCCCTTTCGGATAATCAAATTCCTGGGTGTTCGTCTTTACCAGAACATAGTCATCCGTTTTTTCCCCATAATAGATCTCAGGTTGTTTTATCTTCAGGTCCGGTTCAAAGGAAGGTGGAACGTCCTTGATGAAAAGGTGGGGCAGGCCCTCATCGGTCACTTCATTGACCGGGCTGCAGGCCAATCCGTAACCATGGGTGTAAATCAGGTGTTTATTGACCCAGGTACCCGCCTTTTCCGGAAGCTGATCCACAACCAACTCCCGGGCGGCCAGCATGACCTGTCGGTATTGACCATTGACTATATAGCGATCTACGTCTACATTGTTAAAATCATAATACAGCCGTATGCTTTGAATTTGCCTGTAGGTTTGAAGTAAAGGACGCTCGTCCCAGATCCTGATATTTTGAATCGTTATATCATTTTTCTCTATGTCCGCTGCACTTAAGTCGTTTTTCACTTCAAAATCAATTTCTTTTACCCGGTTAAGATCATAAGCTTTGCGGGTATAATCAATATTATGGGCAATATAAGGTGATTCTTTGGTCAATTCATTGGGTTTCACCACAATTTTTTGTACCAGCATGGGAACAAGGGTCCCGAGCACTAGTATCGCCCCTATCCAAACGCCCCCACTCACCCAGATCAGTTTGGTCTTGAATTTAAAGGCGCTGTAAAAAAGGATCGCGGCAAAGCCCAGGGTGAGAACAATCAGGACCCGATAGACCAGGACCTTGATGTGGACATCGGTATAGCTGGCACCAAAAGCAGGGCCCTGCGTAGAATATAAAAGCTCGAATATTTTCAGATAAAAACCCCAGGCCAGGAGAAGGACAATGATGCCGCCAAGGAAGATGAGGTGTTTCTTGATCTTTGGTGAGATACTGATTTCAGGTAACGCGGGCGGCGCACCCTCCACTTGGGTCAATTCACCCTTAATTTGAAGCCCGCCGTTTTTCATATACCAGCCCATGGTGACCAGGCCGGCTGCAATAATAATAAGCAGCAAGCCGGTTCGGACCAGCATGTATAAAGGAAGAGAGAAGAGATAGAAACCGATGTCCTTGTGAAAAATAGGATCGGTGCTGCCAAAAGGTTCCTGATATAGATAGCGTAGGAGCATATCCCATTCAAGGGAGCCTTTTGATGCAATATAAAAACTGGCAAACAGGACAAGCGCCATAAGAATGGTATTTAAGGTCCTGCCTGAAAGGCCAAACTGGGAAAAATAATCGTCTACAATTGTTGCAGCCGATTCGGATCCATTGTCCGGATTTAATCGTTTTGCAACATAAAGGTTAATGCCGATGGCAATACTCAAAAGCAGCCAGATTAAAAAACCGAACCCGAATCTGCTGAAAACCATGGTCCAGAAAACAGGCGCAAACCCCAGATTTTCAAACCACAGCCAGTCAGGATAGATTGAACCCAATGACCAAAGCACCAGAACAGCGGTAAGTACGAACCCTATAAGAATTATAACTATCTTCTTGTTCATGTTTTTCTCCCTAACGGCATACGGTTATCAAAACCTTAAAAAAGTCAGGATATGCAAATATTTAGTAACTTTCAAGAAAAAAATTTATAATCTTGTTTCGAAAACCATTGTAATACTTTCCAAAACGGCCCAGGGCCGTGTAACAAGTGTTACCAGGTGGAATAAGTGTTTTTGAACGTAGCGATTTTCAGCCGGGTCTGAAACGACTCAAACAGCCGGTGATCGTTATGGCCCGCACCGCTTCTGCAGGTTAAATCAGACCTTGGTCCTGCATGGCGTTGATCAAGCGTATGAAGCTGCCGATATTGGCACCCACGCGGTAGTTGCCGGGATGACCAAATTCAGCCGCCGTATCCAGACATTGGCGGTGAATGTTTTTCATGATCGTCTTGAGCCGATCCTCCACCTCCTGTGCCGACCAGGGCAGCAGCATGCGGTTTTGCGTCATTTCCAGGCACGAAACCGCCACGCCACCTGCGTTGGCAGCCGTGCAGGGGGCATAAATGACATCACTATCGGCAAAGACATCCGCCGCTTCGGGGGTGCAGGGCATGTCGGCTCCCTCGCACACCAGTTGCACTGAATTGTCGATCAGGTTTCGGGCGTCGTTGGCGTTTATTTCGTTCTCTGCAGCGCAGGGAAAGGCACAATCGGCCGGGTGCTTCCACAAGATGTTGTGGTCCAGGGAATGGTCCGTCTCCACATAGAGCGTTTCCGAATACTTGTCCACGTATTCATGGATACGCCCCCGCTTTAGGTTTTTCAGGCGTTTGACAAAGGCAAGCTTGCCCTCATCGATGCCGTCTTCATCGTAGATATATCCAGATGAGTCCGACAGGGTCAGCACCTTTCCCCCCAATTCGATAATCTTTTCGGCCGTGTGCTGCGCAACGTTTCCCGCACCGGATACCAGGCAGTTTTTACCGGCAAACGACTGGTCCCGGGAGGCCAGGATTTCAGCAGCGAAATAGGCAATCCCGTATCCGGTGGATTGCAGTCGACCCGGACTACCGCCCCATCCCAACCCTTTTCCGGTGAGAACAGCGGAGAACGCCTTTCGCTGTTTTTTGTAGGCGCCGAACAGGTACCCGATCTCCCTGGCGCCGACCCCCAAACCGCCCCCGGGAATATCGATGTCCGGCCCGATATGATGGGATAATTCCGACATGAAGCTCTGGCAAAACCGCATCACCTCATTTTCTGATTTTCCCTTGGGATCAAAATCGGAACCGCCCCGGGCACCACCGATGGGCAACATGGTCAACGCGTTTTTAAAGACCTGTTCAAAGGCAAGAATTTTAAATATCCCCAGCGATGCCCACGGGTGAAAGCGAAGTCCCCCTTTATAGGGCCCGATGGCACTGTTCATTTCAATCCGGTACCCGCGGTTTACCACAACCTGTTCCTGGTCGTTCATCCAGGGCACTCTGAAGATAATGATTCGATCCGGCTCCACCAGCCGCTCTAAAATGGCCTGCTGCGCCAGTTCCGGGATATGCTCCAAAACGGGCTGCACCGACGCCAGCCAGTTCTCAATTGCCTGATGATATTCTTTTTCCTCAGGATCTCTTTTTTTCAACCAATTCACAATATTATTCATAAGAATCTCTCCTGCGAAATCTTGAAACGGTTCAGGTTCTACCCCTCCATAATTGCCAAGGCTTCTTCACGGTAGGCATCCATGATATAGGGAATGCCGGTTACCTTTGCACACTCCTCGGTCAGGCAAGCAAGGTCCTTTCTGCTGATGTGCTCAACCGCCCAGCTTCGTGATCCGGCCATCAACTGCTGCAGGCCGACCTTTATTTTGTCGGTGACATTGAAAAGTCCAATGGCGCCCAGGGGCAAGCTGTCCACTTCTGAACCGTATTTTTGCTTCAGAACTTCGTAGTTCATAAAGATTTCTTCCTTTGTAAAGCCGTGCTTCGAAACCGTGGAGGGCATTTCGCCTTCTTCTTTTAACCATTTTTCAGCATTTTTACCGACCATGCCCGGAATCATCAGGGCGCGGCCCATGCACACGGCCTTACAATAGGGGGCCCCCATGGCAAGGGCTTTAAATACATGGTCTTCAGAGGAAAACCCGCCGGCAAATGCGATATCGGGCACGGGTTTTCCTTTCTGAGCCAGTATTTCACATAATTCGTAGGCCATGGAATGCAGGTATATGGCCGGCACCCCCCATTCGGTCATCATGCGCCAAGGACTCATCCCGGTTCCCCCCGGCGCCCCATCGATGGTGAGCAGATCGATACCTGCATCACTGGACCAACGGATTGCCATGGCCAGCTCGCGCATAGGGTATGCACCGGTTTTCAGCGTGACGCGTTTGGCGCCCAATTTTCTGATACGCTCGACCTCCTTCATAAATCCCTCCTGATCAATAAAACCCAACCGCGAGTGGCGTTCAAACTGTTTGAGCGGACCGGCCTTGAACGACGCCTGATGGGCAGGATCTTCCGGATCGGGGGTAACGATGTAACCGCGTTTTTTCAGCTCGATGGCCCGGCGAAGCGAGGAGACCTTGATTTCTCCGCCGATACACTTGGCGCCCTGTCCCCATTTCAACTCGATGGTCTCGACCCCCAGTTTCTCAATGACATATTCAGCCACGCCGTTTCGGGTGTCTTCCACGTTCATCTGAACCAGAATGTCGCCGTATCCTTCGTGGTACCGGCGATACATCTCAACGCGCCGATCCATTTCGGGAGATTTTGAAACCAAACCATTGCTGCCAAACTCAAGTTCAGGGTCAATACCAACCACATTTTCACCGCAAACCAGGCTGATACCGCTGATTGCGGCCCCAACGGCGAAATGCTCCCAGTTGTTCCGCGCAATATCCGTACTGCCCAGGGCGCCCGTGAAGATCGGTACGGCCATCTTCACCTTGTTATCATTCCCATAAACCGTTTCGGTGTCCACTGCCGGGAACGTGGCCAAATCCGGATCCGGCGCCATGCCTTTGGCGCCCAGGGCATAGCCCATGATGCTCAAATGGGAATAGTCCACGGGATAATCTTTGTCCGCCCCGGCGGTCACATTGCCAAAGGGTTCGGGGTACAGCAGTTCGCGTCCCCGGAATGTTGCCTGGAAAAGATCGCAATTGCCCTTGCACCCATCGATACAGCGGCTACAGATACCCGACTGCGGCGTCACATTCCGTGACCGGTTTTTGGTTTGAACAGCTTCGTTTGCATTGGCTTGTTGCAGGTTCATTGGTCCCTCCTTTAATGGGATCAGGGTTATTTATGGAAATAGACATCATTTAATTATGCAATGATCGTCATCACATTGACCAGCGCTTCGGATATCGGCACTTCGGGGGGTTTCGATATATTATTGTGATAAAATCATGTTTTCGGGCGTTTATCAAGTTCTTTTCATTATAGACGCACTGGCTATCGAGCGCCTCACCGGCGCATGTTCAGCCAGTTTCCGGACATCGAGTTCCTGGTGTGAGTCAGGGTGCTGAAAGTCGCGGGCATACTGTGAGTTGGCCTGCTGCTCGGCGTTGTCGGCAAGCTCGCGGTTCTATTTAAATCGATCATCTGATTTCCGGCTTGAAACGGTTTGACTGGGTTTCTCCAGCCAGCCGGTTCGCTGGGCAGCGTGCGCATCGAATTCAGGGACATACGGCTTGATGTCCAAAAGCGGGGTGCCATCGAGGATATCGATGTTCCGGACGGTCAAAATGCCGTCTACGATCTTTTCCAGCTGCAATACGGAAAACCCGATCGGGTTCGGACGCTTGGGGGCACGGGTGGAAAAGAGACCTCGTGATTTCGTATCCATGAAAGGCACGACTTGAAGCTTAAAACCCTGGCTGCGGTGGAAATGATACAGCAAGATGATGTGCGAAAAACCGCCAAGATCCGTCAGCCCCGGTTGGAATTTCGCGAACACCTCAACCGTGCCCGTCATGCCGGCAGCACCCGGCGGCTGGATTGGCATATTCCCTATTTTCTTGTATGGGGAATGAATGATTCCGATGGGTTCGAATTCGATTTTCATCGTTTCACACAAACACTCACGGCTCACCGCATGATGATGGGTAGCCGGATGGTTGGTTATCCGTTGTCTGGCCTCAGTTCACAATGCTCATGGAACCGCTATCGTCAATTTTATCATGTATAACTGAAAAATAAGCGAAAATACAACTATTTGCGTGTTTCACGCCATTTTTCCCAACATATAACAACTGTGAACGGATGGATATGCAGGCAGGCAGGCAATTTAACTGCGAATGGGGGAAAAAAATGGATTGAATTTTAAATGCCTCTTGGGCTATACGAAGGCCGATGGCATTGATTTGAACAAATATTAACAGGATTGGACCCTTTAATGGACGCACACCAGCAGCACCGAGAATTTATGGACATCGCCATTGCCCAGGCACGGCAGGCGGGAGAAAAGGACGAGGTCCCGGTGGGCGCCATTCTGGTTTCGCAGTCCGGCAACGTGCTGGCCAGGGCCCATAACCAAACCATCACCCGCATGGATCCAACGGCCCATGCCGAGATACAGGTGCTGCGCGCGGGCGCCCGCGTGGTGGGCAACTACCGGTTGTTAAACGCCATCTTGTATGTTACGGT
>JAFDDL010000166.1 GCA_019310865.1 Deltaproteobacteria bacterium
TCTGGATGACCCGGACAGTGAGATCCGGAAACTGATCCAGGTACGCAAAGGCTATCAGCCCCTGGTGGATCTCAATACGAATCCAAAGGTTTTTTATGTGGATTAACATGGGTCTTAACAATCATAACATGGCGATGATTTTTCAATTCGGGCCCTCTGCATGCAGCGGGCCCATCCATCGACTAGGAGGAATAAATGACTGCCAAAACATATGATATTGTGGGAAGTGAGTTTAAACTCGGATTTCGCCATCAAGACGCCTGGGGGTGGAAAATCGCCTTCGCTTTCTTCTTTGGTGATGTGGGCGCGGGCGGGTTTTTCATATCCGCGTTTTATGATTTTCTGCCGGGGATGATTCTCGGCTGGATTCTGGTGACTTTTTTTAAACCGGCGGCATTGCTCATGCACCTTGGCCAGCCCCTGCGATTCTGGCGGGCCATATTCAACCTGAAAAGCGCATGGATCAGCCGTGGCGTTCTCAGTGCCATATTTTGCACCGGTTTCGGTTTTATCCACATGGTCAACGTGGCCTATAACATTCTTCCAGCCGGATTGGGGTCGCTGGTATTTTTCCTGGCCATGGCTGGATGTTTTATGGTGATTATCTACCTGGGCTACGTGCTCTCGCACTCGCCGGCCCTGGCACTGTGGAACACAGGACTGATGCCCATTATCTGCCTGGTGTACGGCTTGATGGGGGGCGTGACCATAACGATTCTGATGGGGTACAACTCCTTTCTGGCCGCCAATCCTGATGCGCTCAAATTGCTGAAAACCCTCGAGTTAATTTTGGTTGTGGTGACTTTTTTAATACTGCTGAGTCTGATTCACGGGGCCGCCTACCACAGCGATTCCGGTCAGAAATCGGTGCTGCTCCTTTTGAAGGGGGCGTATGCAAAATACTTCATCGGCTATGTCATGTTTCTGGGGTTGGTGGTTGTGGGACTTCTGGCCTACATCGGACCGGTTCAAATCACCGTCCTTCTGGTCATTGCCATTGCCGAGCTCATCGGAGACATCGGCCTAAAGATACTGTTATTCAAAACAGCGCTCTATGAACCGCCCATTTCCCATTCGAGGATTTAATAATTAAAAGGAGGTCCGAATGTATCTTCCAAAGCTATTCAAGGATTTTACCGAAAACTACCCCGAGGTACAGGAAAAATACAAAGAACTTTCCGATTTATGCAGCACCATCGGCCCCCTGGATAAAAAGACCCAGGAACTGGTCAAGTTCGGACTCGCTGTCGGAACGAACTCAAGGGGGGGCGTTATGTCCCATACCCGTAAAGCCCTGTTGGAAGGCGCCACAAAAGAAGAGGTCATGCACGTCATCCTTCTCTCTTTGACGGCTGTTGGTTTTCCTCACATGATGGCTGCGGTGAGTTGGGTGCACGAGGTTCTGGAAGAAATGGCGTCTTAAGACCGGTTTGACACAACCACTCAGGAAACAGGGATGGGAGCTTCACGTATGCCGGAAGTGTTAATTTGCGGACAACCTCGCGATAACCTACTGAAAACCATAGAAAATTTCCACTCTCATATTGCCCCGGGACTTGTATTGGGCGCTCTTATGGTGGATTTGGCACAGGAACTGGTCGGACGGGATGCAGAGACGGATGCCGTTGTGGAGACGCGCAAATGCCTTCCGGATGCCGTTCAAATTTTCACCCCATGTACATACGGCAACGGGTGGATGAAGGTAATGGACTGGAACAAATTCGCATTAGCGCTTTATGACAAGAAAAATTTCAACGGGTATCGTGTCTGGCTCGATCTTGAAAAGACAAAGCGTTTTCCCAATTTATATAACTGGTTCATGAAACTTGTATCAAAGAAGGATCTTCCCCTGAACGACTTGCTTGAGACGATCTTTGAAGCGGGAAGATCCGTGTTGTCGTCTGGTCCGATTCGCGTCACCGGGTTTACCGGTAAGAAAGTAAAAACACTGGGCGTGGTATGTCCGTCATGCAAGGAGGCATACCATCCGGATCAGGGGAGTGAATGCATTGCCTGCCGGGGTAATGGTTATTATGAGTCCGCCGCATGACAAGGCCCATTGACAGTCAGAGCATCGGCGTGTTGGAGAATTAGGCAGTTCGGAGGGGACGATTAGCATGCTAAAAACGGTTAAGGTCGAAGAGGCGGTCGGAATGCCTCTGGCCCACGACATTACCGAAATCAGGCCCAATGAGTTCAAAGGCGCCTCCTTTCACAAGGGGCATGTCGTCAAAATGGAAGATGTCCAGCATTTGAAGCGTCTGGGCAAGCACCGCTTATATATTCTGGATTTACCCAAACACCAGGTTCATGAAGATCAGGCGGCGTTGGAGCTGGCCCAGGCACTTGCGGGCCCCGGTGTCACCTATACCCCGCAGCCCCGGGAAGGAAAAATTCAATTTGAAGCGGCCCATGACGGCCTCTTTAAAGTGAATGCGGAACCGCTGATTCATTT
This sequence comes from Deltaproteobacteria bacterium, assembly GCA_019310865.1. The sequence goes on from JAFDDL010000166.1 coordinate 2,456, forward strand.
CAATATGATGCCGGAAGTGATGTGCGCCGCCATTCACAACAATACCCCGGTGAAAAGGGGCAAGGCCCTGGCCGGGACAAGAGCTATCCCCCTGGTGATCGAAAGAAAAAATTTAAACAGCGCCTTACAGATCGCTCGAAACAACTTTCCTGTTTTCGCTGTAAAACCTTTCAGGAAACTACGGGCGAAGCTGATAATTACCGGAAATGAGGTCTATTCAGGACTCATCGAAGATAAGTTCGCCCCGATTGTAACCGAAAAGATAAGATCATTCGGCGCATCGCTTCTCGATACGGTGTTCCTGCCCGATGATGCCACCCTGATCGCAGAAAAAATCCGGCGGTTTGCAGTTGAAAATATCGATCTGATCATTACCACCGGCGGCATGTCCGTAGACCCGGACGACGTCACCCGGCTGGGCGTCCGGATGGCCGGCATGGATCATATTTACTACGGGGCGGCCGTACTGCCCGGCACCATGTTTCAACTGGCGTATAAAGAAAATCTTGCCGTCGTCAGCATACCTGCCGGTGCGCTGTACCATCCGGTGACAACCTTTGACCTGATTTTGCCCCGCCTGCTGGCGGGCGAAAAACCGAATAACGAAGATCTCGCCCGTTTCGCAGTGGGCGGATTTTGCCATAATTGTTCTGACTGTAATTTTCCTGCCTGTTCTTTTGGGAAAAGCGTTTGCTTTTGATTTTTTTTGGAGGCCTACATGAAATACTTGATCAATGGGTTGCTGGCATTTCTTTTGACGCTATCAAGCGTCACCACCGTCGTTGCGAGTACCGGGCAAGATTCGAAAATATTTGCCTGGAACAAGGCATATTTTTACAATTTTTACAGTGTGTTTCCAGCCGCCACCGGCGAAGTGTGGGTCGTTGGGAGCAAAGGCATGATTTGCGCTCTCGATAAGGGTTCACAGCAGTGGTTGATTCATGAATCCGGCGTTTCAGGAAACCTGTACCGCGTTGTTTTTACAGATTCGGAGAATGGATGGATTTCAGGTCAGAACGGCTTGATTCTCCATACGGAAGATGGCGGCGACTCGTGGGAAAAACAGGAAACCGGATCCAATGAGCACCTTTTCTGTCTTTCTTTTGCGGATTCAAACACCGGTTGGGTGGTGGGCGCTTACGGCACCATCTTGCACACCCCGGATGGCGGCAAGACGTGGAAAAAGCAAGGACCGGCGGTGGACAAAATCTATAACAGCGTTTCTTTCGTCGATTCCCGGCATGGGTGGGTTGTGGGAGAATTCGGCGCCATACTGTATACCATGGACGGCGGGCAGAACTGGGTTGAGCAGGAAAATCCCTTGGGCGAAAACACCCTTTTCAGCGTCTTTTTTACCGATCAGAAAAACGGATGGGCCTCGGGCATGGACGGCGCGATTATCACCACGGATGACGGGGGCGATCACTGGCGGCAATTGGACTCCAAATCAAAAGAGCATCTCTTGAGCATTACCGTAAAGGGGGGCAGTCAGTGGGCTGTCGGGCTCAAAGGCACTTTTGCCACCAAACAGAATGGGTTCTGGGAAGATGCGACGATGAAAATCCCCACAAGGGCCTGGCTGAAGCAGTGTGCGTTCACGGACGAAAAGAACGGCTGGATTGTTGGTAGTGTCGGTACGGTACTGCACACCGCTGACGGTGGAAACACCTGGGGGCCGGCATATATGAATGCTGGAAAATAACTCCCACAGATAAAAGGTTATCCGGTTCAGCCGGTAAGGTTGGGATAGATTCCGATGTTGCTGGCTAAGCCATTTTTTATACATTATACATCTTTTGGGCAGAGGGGGACCGATGATAGACAAGATCGCCGATTTCATTGTGAGGCAAAAACTGGTTATTGCCATTTGCATGATCGCCGTCACAGGCTTTTTTCTGTACCACGCGCTTCAACTTCCCGTAAAAACATTCTTTCCGGACCTTCTTCCACAAAATCATTCCTTTATCAAGTTAATAAAAAAGCACCCCAAATTCGGTGGCACCAACAGCGTCATCATCGGAATGGAGGTGAAGGAGGGAGATATCTTCACCCAGAAAACCCTTCAGAAAATCATCGATTTCAGCAATGAGCTCTACTTTCTGCCGAGTGTGGATAGAACCAAGGTGTTTTCACTGGGCGTGAACAAGGTCAGAAATGCCAAGATTACATCATGGGGCATTTCAAGCCCGTCCATCCTGTTTCCCAACGCCCCGGAAACAAAGGAGGGCATTGATCAGCTGAAGGCGGATGTATTCAGCAACCCGGCATATTACGGGAACCTGATTTCCCTGGATGCCAAAGTGGCACTCATCAAACTCGGCTTTTTTGAGGATAAGTTGCAGCCCCGGCTCGTATACAAGGCCCTCCAGGATCTGAAGACCAAATATGAAGACGACAACACGGCCATCCACATCGTCGGGGAACCCTATCTTTACGGTGTCATTTTCTCCTATCTGCCCCAGACAAGATTTTTCTTTTTCGTCACCGTGGTGGCCATGCTTTTTTTCGCGATCATCTATACGCGAAGCATCAGAATGATAGCGATCCCCCTGGCCTCCGCCCTGATGTGCGGTATCTGGGGACTGGGATTTATGCAATTGTGCAAATTCAATCTCGATCCTTTGGTGCTGGTTATCCCCCTTTTGATCAGCGCTACGGCTCTGAGCCACTCCATACAGTTCAACTGGCGGATAAACGAGGCCTTTGCCTCCTGTGGCGATCTGGAAATCGCCTGTAAAGAAAGTATCAGGGGGTTATTTTTCCCCGGGCTTACCGGGGTGTTGACCGACGGCGTGGGCATTCTGCTGATCGCTTTTATCCCCATACCCCTCATGAACAAACTGGGTATATCGATTTTCGTGTGGTGTCTGACCATGATTCCGGTGATTCTTGTCTTCAATCCGGTCATCAACCTTTACCTTCCGGCAAAGAAGAATGCCCAGGCGTGGCGGGACAAGAGAAAAAACGGTATCATGGAGTCGGTCATTCTCAAGGCGATCGCTGCAATCAATTGCAAAAAAGGGGTACCGTGGATCATCACCTCTGTATTCTTTGTACTGGCTATTGTCGCATATTATCTGAACCTGGGACTGCAGGTGGGGGACATCCGCGAGGGGACGCCCATTTTAAAGGAATCGTCACAATACAACCAGGATGTGGAGTTCATGGCAAAACGCCTTCCCGGGAGCATGAACCCCATGCTGGTTATTGTGGAGGGAACCGAAGAGGGGGCGGTAAAGGAACCGGATCTGCTGAACATCGTGGACGATTTCCAGGCTCACATGGCAAAAATTCCGGAAGTCACCATGACCCTTTCCATTGCCAATCTCGTGAAAGGGATCAACATGGCCTTTTATGAAAACAATCCCGGATATTTCCTTCTGCCCGATACCAGAAGGGGGGTTTATGCGAACCTGCATCTTCTTACCAGTGGTGGTGCCGAACCGGGGGATTTTGACACCTATTACGATTTTGATTTCCAGAATCTGAACATCAACGTTTTCTGCCTGAATCACCTGCCGTCAACGATCAACAAGGTGCTTTCCGAAGCAAGAGCGTTCATAGAAAGCCATAAGACGGACCTGGCGACATTCAATCTGGCCGGTGGGAGGCTTGGAATCATTGCGGCGTTCAATGAATCTATATTGATTCATCTTGGAACAACCCTGGGCGCGGCGCTTATCATCACGGGGATCCTCGTGTCAATTGTGTTCGGCTCCGTCCTTGCCGGAATCATGCTGGTTATTCCCCTGTCCTTGGCGTCATGGTTCACCTTTGCTTACATGTCCACCCAGGCGATTTCCATAAACCTTCAGACGCTGCCCATTTCGATTATCGCTATCGGTATCGGCGTTGATTACGGCGTGTATCTGCTGAGCCGGATTAGGGAGGAGTATGGGAAAAGCGGTGATCTGGACATGTCGATAAGAGAGGCGATCGGCACTGCCGGAAATGCCATTATCCTCACCGGCATCATCATTATCTCCGGCGTCTTTTTCTGGAATTTTTCCGACATCAAGTTTCAGGCCGAAATGGGCCTGCTGCTTTCCATCGTAACGGCTTTCCATCTATTGGGCAGCCTGCTGTTGCTTCCGGCAATGATACAGATAATAAAGCCCAAGTTTCTGTTTAAGAAACGAGTGGACGAAAGTTGTCTGTTTCCCAATGCCCAGGAAGGTTAGCAAACCGATCCGGTCCCAGGTTTTCCCTGGGATTGCCCCCCATCGGGGGAGGATCTTTTGAAGCACCATATGATGGGAAAACGGGTTCGTTGAAGGCCCGGTTTCAAAATCTGAGGAAAGGAGGTGATACCATATGATTTAACAGACTGATTGTCTGAAGCTGAAGCCCCGATGTTAATGAACATGATAAGGGAGGGTGTAAAAGTGAATAAAAAGCTACAACCGTTGATGTTGGTGATGAGTTTGTTTATTGTTTTTTCCTTTGTATTCGGAGGAAATGCCGGTGCAATTACGTTGGACTCCCAGGGAAATTATCAACTGGGGGGGTATCTTCAAAACATAACAGGCCTGAGGTTAGAAGATGGCGTAAATGAAAGTGGCGATCTATCCACCTTCAGGAATGAGCTTTTTCTGGATTTTTCGGCTCGATTTTCCGATGAACTCCAATTTAATGCTATCGCCAGGGGGCATTATGAGGGGTCGTATGGTCTGGATAGTGGCATCCATCAAAGACCGGATGGTGAATCCACGACGCCGGGTCCCGACACGCTGGATCACGTGAATGATTTTGACTTCAGGGAGTATTACCTCACCTATTCGCCAGGCAATTTCATAATAAAGATTGGCCGCCAGCAGGTGGCCTGGGGAGAGGCCGATGCCATCCGGATCGCCGATATCATCAATCCCCTGGATCTGAGCTGGCGCTGGTCTTTCCCGACATGGGAAGAAATTCGGATTCCACTTCACATGATCAATCTCGCTTACAATATTCCAGACTCTGCGCGTGATGTCAGGTTTGAAGTCGTATATGTTCCTGCAGATTTCAGACCTCACCAGTTTGCCCCGGAACACGCCAACTGGTCGTTGTGGGATAATTTCGGGATAAATGCCGATATCAGTTTTTTAGGCATACCCGGGGTTAACTCGGTTCACGATCTT
>JAFDDL010000167.1 GCA_019310865.1 Deltaproteobacteria bacterium
GTCACCCAACGTCAGGGTGTCAATCCGAATGACCTGGGCCGGATCACTGACCGCTTGAAACAGGTCCGGTATCGTCACATCGAAATCGATACCGTCAAGAGCAAGATCCATTTGACCGTCATGAAACCGCCCATTTTTCAGCTTCAAGCCCATCGTCGCGTTCTGTGCCGATGTCGAGGCCAATAATGTTGCATCAAGGGAATCTCACCGGCAACGGTCGCACCCGCGCTCTGGGGGAAGACAGTTGCCAGGACAGAATCCGAAACCGCTACAAAACCCGGCGTATGAATCCGGATTCGAGTCTCCAGTTCATCGGAAAACGGGAAGATATCCCCGGATACCCGCAAGGGTTTTTTAAAAACAGCCGCCGGCGCATGGTTGCCTGAGATCACGACTCGATCGTCTTTCTGACGAACCGAAAGCGTCAAAGCGCCCAAATCCATGTCCTTCCAGCGAATGTTCCTCGCGGCAATCTTTCCGGACGATCCCCTGCCCTCAGGCGGCCAATGAATGGGAACGGTCCCGGAAAGGTTTCCAAGGTGCATCGGCTCTTCTCGCCCGGCGATGGACACATTGGAAAAGGCAAGATCCCCAGTTGCCTTCAAGCCACCGGCGGCGGTTTGCATGATGGTAGCCTGCGCCGTCACTTTGGGAACCTTTATCTTTACAGAATCAGTCAAAACCCGGGCTCCGGGTGCATCGGCCCTCAGCGAAACCTGTCCGGGCACCGGCGAGTTGCCGGTAAAGTCGGATCGAGCGGTTACCGTAAATTCGGGGATATTGATGCGATTGCCGCCCTGGCTTACCACCAGGGACCCGATCTTCATCTCAAGCGCACCGGACCACAGGTCCCCCTTACCCTGGCCGGAGAGGCGAATCCGGGGCGAGCCGCTGCGAATTTGCCACGAACCGAAAGTTGCATTGAGGATAACGTCCTTTGGTTTCACCTCCGAAAAGCTTTCCAGGTTCATGCGCCAGGATCCGTCCGAATCCAATCCAGCCGAAATATCCCACCCAAACCCGGCGTCAGGGCTGATTGCCGGAATTGACTTGCTATGAACGCCTCGCGATACTTGCCCAGCAGTTGAGATGGCCGTATCCAGTTTTCCCGCCATGGCCACAGCACCATCACTGAATGAAATACGGCCGGCCGCACGGGTTGTCACATCCACCGCCGGTGTCTCCACAACAAGATCGGATAGCCTAAACTCCCATTGTTGATTTTCAACGGCAGCCAGGGCCATATGAATCGGTCGATCCGCACCGGTTTCGTCTTTCGTGTTTCGCAGCTGAACACCGCCATATGAAAGGGAAGCCGCCACCAAGTCGAGCTGCGCCTTGGCGTGATCAATGGAAAAGGGATCCAGGGTCATCGTCGCCCTGGCCGAAGCATCGACAACAGCATCAACTGAAACATCACTGGCCGGTCCTATTAAATCGGAAAAGGCACCAAGGGGTAGGTCAGCTGCCGACAGCAAAAGGCTAACCTGATTTTGCTCCAGATCGACCTTCCCATTTCCCGAAATTCGTTGCCCCCGGGGATACAGTTCAAATGTAACCGAAATGGGCTCGGAAGTTTCGGAAGCGGCCGCCACTTCCAGGGATAGGGGTAGCCGGAACGATTTGCCCGCATCACCATAGTAGACAATCGCATTGGGGATGGACACCACCTTCACGGGCAATTGCGAAACAATCTCTGAAATCGATGGACTCTCGGCGGTTTGCCCGGAAGAAGGGGACAGGTCCAATCCGTTGATGGCCAATCGGTTGTTTTCCACCTCAAGCCTGAGCACCAGGCCCGTTAAAACGATCCGCTCCACCGATCTATTTAAAAGACCGGATAGGCTGAAATCCATTTGAACTGAATCAACGGAAATGCCGGGGAGCCGCGCATTGCCGATTTGCAGGCCGCCCAGGTCCACACCCCGGAAACCGATATTGCGAACGCGCAGGGACAGGTTGGATATCCCCGCTTTCCGGGTTAATTCCGGAATCAATTCATGTTCAAGGTAACGGGGTAATACATACCCCCATGCGATCCAGAACAGCCCCCCCAGGATTACCAGGGCAAAAAACAGATACCGGTATGTGCGGTTTGCGATCATTCAATTTATCACTTTTTGGCATTATCAGACACCCCTGGAACAGATCCTATCCTAATCCGGGCACCGGTAAAAGATCAAGCGAACTTATCTCGTTGCAGCAACAGGCTGTCATATCCATTTTGATTGTGATAGGTTGAAAAATAGATCCCAAACGTCGGTTTAAAAAAAATATCTAGGAGAATCGCTCTCCGGGTCGTATACTAATTAGAGAGGACTCGTTTTTCTCAATGATCGATCTGTCCCCGAACATGGCTGATATTAATAAACACGTTTTATACCGTATCACCGTTTGAAGGAGATCGCTTGAAACCGTTCAAACCGGAGAATGAGACAGGCAAGGAAAAGCCCCGTGCGGCCGCGCCGTCAGAAACAGGTGGCGATATTGGCAAGGTCTACATCGATTATTATGACGCGCTACGCCGATTCTTGGCACGTCGCTTTAGCTCTCCAGAGGAAGTTGAAGACCTGGTTCAGGAAACTTTCTTACGTGCCATCCAGCATCATAATCCAGAGTTAAAGCCCTCTCTGGCGTTCTTGTTTAAAATAGCGTCCAACCTGTCAAAAGACCGATTTCGTGAAAACCACAGGCGTTTTGTAGATGAGCATGTTCCGATTGATGATGTGAGCATCAGTTCCCCATCCGGATCGCCAGAGCAGATATTGCGGTCAAAACAGGGGATCGAAGCGATGAAACGTATTTTCAGAGATCAGAATCCTAATTACCGGCGCGTGTTCTTGCTTCACCGTTTTAAAGGATTAACCTATGATGAAATTGCCATTGATCTTGGCATTTCAAGAAGCCAGGTTAAGTATTACATGTATCATGTTATAGCTCAACTAAAGCAAATAATTGTGGATTATATATGAAAACGAATGACCCCAAAAATACCAACGTCAACAATTCCAAGAGGTTGGTTGAAACCACGACCTGGGTTGATAAGATCAATTCGGGGAAATTGACTCCCGAAGAGGAGGTTCAATTTTATCGCTGGTTGGAAAGGGATCCATATAACCAAGCGGAATTTGATATCATAAGCACCGTATGGGAATGCTCGGATGCTCTGGAACACGAGCCGCTGCCGGTTGTCGAGAAAGCATCAGCCGGTGGGGTGATAGAATATTCAAACCGTTTATCGAGATGGTTGAATCGGTTGAATTTCCGAGTGCCTGTTATGCGGTTCGCTGTTGCTGCTACCGGCATGTTGGTTGTTGCCGGGATGTGGTTTTTTCAGATTGATGATGTAAAGCAGACAACCTACCTCACAGCTACCGGTGAGCAAAAAAAGATTTTTCTATTGGACCGCTCCACGGTCTTTCTCGATTCCCAAACCGAGTTGCTAATGACCTATTCTGCAGATTTACGTCGAGTCGACCTAAAAACCGGTCGCGCCTCCTTTTCGGTCGCACAGGATCTGAAACGGCCCTTTATCGTCACGGCCGGTGAAATTTCAATCCTCGCTGTCGGCACCGAATTTGATGTGTATAAACAGAAAGAAGGTAAAATAGCCATTACCGTTACTCATGGTCGCGTCCAAGTCAGTCAAGATCAAACACTGGCATCGAATTCCGAAAAATTATCCCAAATCCTTCAGAAAAGGAGCGGCGAATCCCTGGTAAATTCAGGTAGAAAAACCATATTACTAGATCATCCCAATGGGGAGATCATCAATTCCGGTCAAAGGCTTATTATCAATAAGCGAAAAAAAGCTTATGCGATAAAAACAGTCGATAAGGCGCTTGCTAATGATTGGCGAAACGGCAGATTGCTTTTTCGCGATACGCCGTTTGAAGATGTTGTCGAAGAAATCAACCGGTATCTTGACAACAATATTGTAATCGGAGACGATCATCTGAGGCAGCTTCCCATTAATATCATTTTCAATATCAGAGACCGGCGAGATTTCTTGGTCGCCCTTGAACAAGTGCTGCCGATCAATTTAAAAAAAACCGCCAATGGGAAAGTAATTATTATACAAAAAGAAACATGAAATCCTATTAATACTTTCTGATAATCGATCAAAGATTTTACCAGCCTTTCAAACTCAATGCTCTGCACGCGAGTGTAAGCCAATGATGTCTTTCGTAATTCACAACTTGTTCGTGAGATGAGGCGCGAATTTGAAAAAGTTTTCAACGTTAGGACAAAACCATCTATGTCGAAAATAAAAAAATAATCTAGGAGATTTGCTTCCCGTTTCGTATACACAAATAGAAACGTACCTTGCCACGGCCAATTTTTCTTTAAAATTTAACTAAGAAAACGGAGCAAATGATGAAAAAAACAATTAAAGCAGACAGGATTATAGTTTCTGGGTATTTGCGCAAAATCATTTTACTATTGCTCCCCATGATTTTTCTACTGGTCGTAAGTGGTTATGCCCAAATGAGGGAGGCTTTCGTCGATATTCCGACCCAGAAGATCGGTAAGGCGCTGGAAACGTTGGCCGTTAAAACGGATATCAGTTTGGTTTTTTCCTCAGCAGATGTTAAAAATATACGTTCAAATGCAATTTCCGGGAAATATTCACCCACCCAAGCGCTAAAAATTATGCTTGAAGGTACAGGATTGGTTTTCCAACAGGCCGGTGAACAAACCATAACCATACAAAAAGATCACCACCAAGCGCAGGTGGAATCTCAACCCAAGGACGATTCATCCGAAACCTCAAATAAAAAAGCGGATCCGCTCCCGACTTCTTCACAAGCGAATAATACCAACAAGATTATTCAATCCGACAAGGTGTCAGATCCAAAGGCTGAAAAAGCTGAAGGCGAATCCTGGGATGATTTTATGCTTGAAGATACGGTGGTCACCGCGAGCAAGCGCGATGTAAAGGTTCAAAGTATTCCCATGAGTATCCAGGCAATAACCGGTGAAAAACTGGAAGCTTTTGGAGCTGTTGGTATGGACGACTTCATTAATCGGGTCCCGGGACTGACAAAAGCTACATCAGGGATGGGTGGCGCCTCCGTTCAGATTCGAGGTATTGCCAGCTTTGCCAACAGTGGAACAGCATCCGCCACCGTGGGCTATTATCTGGATGATGTACCGATGTCCAGTGGGGATAGAATACCCGACTCAGCCTTGTTTGACCTTGAGCGCATTGAGGTACTGAAAGGCCCCCAGGGAACACTGTATGGTGAGGGGTCCCTTGGTGGTACCATCAGGATGATCACAAATAAACCGAGAATGAATGAATTTGAAGGTAAAATCCAACCCGTATTGTCCCAAACAGAAGGCAGCGACGGCTTTAATTATCAAATTAACGCACTGGTCAATGCTCCAATAGTCGATGGCAAGCTTGCTTTGCGTCTCACTGGAAGTTACATTGACGATGCTGGATTTGTGGATGATATTAGTTTCGGAATTGAGGATAGCAATAGCTATGATAAAGTCAATGTCCGTGGAACATTCAGGTTCACACCATTAGACCGACTTGCGATTAGTCCAAGCATCCTATATCAAAAAAATGACGCTGGTTCACCCGCCTATGCCTCTGACTTATATCCTGATTTGACATATGCCAGGCTGATGCCATTTAACGACGAAAGAATAGATGAATTTCAGATCTATAGTCTGAGTATTGAAGCCGACCTTGGCTGGGCTGAACTTGTCTCCTCTACGTCATATTACGACCGTCAATATTACGCATACGAAGATCAGCAAGGTGATAATGGCACAGTAAATGCTGTCCTATTTTATTTTTTAGGAGCTCCACCGACTTCACCATATCAGCCACAGTTGGTTGATAGCTCAACAGAAACTTTTATCCAGGAGTTGCGGATGGTTTCGACCGGCGAAGGTCCTTTGTCCTGGGTAGTCGGCGGTATCTATCGTAATAAGGTTTATTCAAGCCGAGTGCTTCTTGAAAATGATTTGATTACATTTCATTCAGGCGGCACCATGCCCGTAGTATTCGACATAGATTACGAACAGACCTCTCAACAGATCGCTCTATTCGGCGATGTGAATTACGACATTATGAACAAAGTTGTCCTTATTGCAGGCGCCCGCGTGTTCCAGGAAAAAATAGAAGGGGACATGTCCTTTAAACAGCTTGACGTTGCTGGCGTTTTTTCTCCCGAGATCGATCAAGACGATCTATTGTTCAAATTGGCTGTTAACTTCTACCCGATTGAAAATGCCATGCTTTATGCCCAGTATACTCAGGGCATCCGCCCCGGAGGGATCAACGAGCGTGCTATTTTTTACCCTGCCGGCACTGTGGCGGATGTATTTGAATCAGATAGCACGGAAAACTATGAATTAGGTATTAAAAGTGACTGGATAAATGGCAGGATCAGAGTAAATGCCGCTGCATATTATATTGACTGGAAAGATATTCAAGTACTGGATATAGGGACGGGCCCTGTTGATCCAACTTTTATTGTTAATGCCGGCAGGGCAAAGAGTACTGGCTTTGAGACTGAAATAGCTGCAAAACTTACATCTGGTCTGACCGTTGGTCTGAATCTGGGCTATAACAAATCTGAGACAAACGAGGAAACTATCACTGGTACAGGCACAATTTTAAACGGGAAACCACTTCCCCACTCCCCCGAGCTTACTTACAATTTATATGCTGAATATAATTACCCTGTTTATTCTGGAGTAGCTTTTGCAGGTGGGGATCTAATGTATGTGGATGAGCGAACCAGTACAATTGAAAAAGCCGTGAACAGTATGGGTTTTGTCACCTATGATGATTATTATACAGTGGACTTACGGGCAGGTTTTACAACAGATACCTGGGGCATTAATATCTTTGCCACCAACTTGCTGGATGAGCGGGCAAAGGTAGCAATAACTAGGACTCAGAATACAGGATGGCATGTCAACCAGCCACGTACCATTGGTATACAACTTACTTATAATTTTTAAACAAACATAGAAACTAATTTGATAAACAAAAAGCAGGTTAAAGTCTTTATAGAACTTTAACCTGTTTTGGGTTAATTTGTTATATTTCTGGAGGTAGTATGACTACAGAGAATTCAAGAGTTTCTTTTTCTAACCGAATTTCCAATTTTTTAATTCGGGAAGATAGAGAGCACGATGACTATGGTGATAGATATCAGGCAAAATCACCGGCCTTAAAGGCTTTTTATCTGTTCTTCCATTTGCTGCCGGGAATTGTGGTTTACGTAGCGATCAATATTGAGTCTGTGTATAATTTTTTGGTAGCCATAACTGGTTTGCCCGGTCGTACTCTCCAGTACGTAGTGTTCTTTATTCTTACATTCGGCTGGCATATGATGATTCCCGTTCTTGTTTTACGCTACAATGATAAGCTAACGTTCAAAGAATCAATAGACTTTCTGGGACTAGGGGTAAAGCGGATGGACTGGAAAGGAATATTTGTGTTTCTTCCGGTCATTATTGTTATTTATACTCTTATTACAATTCCTTATATGGCCTATGTTTTTCCGGTTCTTAAAAGTT
>JAFDDL010000002.1 GCA_019310865.1 Deltaproteobacteria bacterium
CGTCGGCGTCCACATCTTCCTGAACGGAAAAGGTCGGTCCCCAAGTGTAAGACACAATGAGCGGGCCCCCGCCGCCCCCACCACCGCCGACGCCACCGGACGGCGGGGCGCCGCATTGGTTATCCGGGCACTCATCGAACAATTCGTTCCAATCCGGCGGGGCTGCTGTGAGACTCGCGGTTGCCCACATGAAGAGAAACGCTGATAATGCTGCCATCCGACTTGTTTTTGTTTTCATGATGCCACCTTGCCGTTGCTATCGAGTACGTTCGAAAATATAGATTTCGTTGTCTTCGTCGGAATATGAGCAGATAAAGGGCGTATCGTTTGTGTCAAACCAAAGGGTGTTGAACAATCCGGTATTGGCGTATTCATCGACGGTTTGCCTCACCCAGCGCAACCCATCAAACTGGGCGAATTTGAGGAAACGATGGGTTCGATTCGAGTGGGATTGTTCATCATAATAGGCAATCGCCGGGACGCCCTCGGAATCAATGGCCAAACTGCAGTGATCTCCGCACCATGTGGACTCGTCCACAATGACCGAGAGCCATTCACCGCTTTCGTTGGATGCAAATTTAAGGCGATGTGCGTTGTCGGGCTCCGGCGCCGGGGCTTTCAGCGCGTAAGCGATTCCCAGGGAACCGTCCGGATAAAATGCGGCACTGATACTGCCGATTTTCCATTCCGCGGGAAGCACCTCAACGATTTCCTGTACCCAGTTTCCGGCATCATTTTTAAACGCCATTTTAAGGGCAAAGATGCCGGCATAGGATTCCGAATGCTCCGCATATACAATCACGGGCCGGTCTTGCGCGTCGAGAATGAGTTTGCAGTGGTAACCGACGCTGTTATGCACCCCGTAGGTGCTGAAGGTGTTTCCGTCCACCGGTTCTTCCATGGCGCCGAATTGGGGTCCGCTCAGCGTCTGATCGAGGGAAGCTCTGGCACGGTGAATGTAGAAAAGATCCGGATATCGATAATTGGCTGAATCCATTCCTTCCGTGAAGAACTGATAGGCAATATGGATATCGTTATGGCTGTCGATGGCCACGGACATATTAGATGTTGCATGCCCGTCAAAGTAGACAGGATTTCTTTCAACAAAGCCGATGGCACCCAAAAATTCGGACCATGCACCGTTTTCATTGAAATTGATCATGATGTCGGCTTCTATTTGCGCCAGGGGGACATATACTTCCTCAACCGGGTAGGTGAAAACGGGGATACGGTTTGCATCGAGTGCAAAATCAAATTGCGCACACCTGTCAAACCCATCCACACCCGACGGGGCGAGCTTGTTCTCTATGACTTGTTGTGATTGGCTGCCGATATCCGGATGCCACAAGAGGTGGTTCAGTTGATGATAACTGGTTTCATCGGGCAATGTGACGGCGTTGTAAAAGGCGATATGAACGTTTCCGTCGGTATCCGGCTTAGCGGTCACATGGGGCAATGAGGTGCCCACTTCATGTACCAATGCCACAGCGTATTGATCCCACTGGTTCGGCTGGCGGTTTACTTCCGGGGTGTCATTCCCAATTCCCCCGGAATTGTTACATCCGGTGATCGCCGCCATTAGAACTATCCCGATGAGATAGGCGCGGGCGTTTGGATTAATTCGTCTGCATGATTTCATTAAATAATGCTCCTGCCCGCGGATGAATGCCATCGGCGTTGGGTTGCGATGCGAAAGCGTTGTCAATGCCGGCGCATAAAGCGGCTGCCTGCCGGCGGTGACCGTAATGATGAAACAGACCTGCCAGATTGATTCGAGCGACGGTAAGGTCCGCGTCGGCTTTGAGAGCCCTTTTAAATGTATCTTTTGCCAATGGGTCCTCGCCGCAATCAAGCCGGGAAATGCCGATCAGATTCAGCAATTTCGCTTTCAGGTCGCCATGCCCGACATCCAATCCGGATAGGGTATTTTGTGCGATTAAGGCAGCCTGCCGATAGTCGTTACGCTTCAAGTATGCTTTGGCCAATTCGAACTGCAGCGTATCATCTTTCGGTGACCGCAACAGACGTTGATAAAGGTCGGCGATGGGTTCCTCAGTAAAGCCCTGGCTTCCGATTTCGCTGCAGCGCCGGCCCGCTGCCAAAGGTGAATAGTTGCCTTCTTTGCCCCTGGGATTTTCCGCTGGGATAAAATAACCGGCCAGGTCCGAGTCACAGATTTCTTGTTTTTGGGCAAGTTCAACACCGGTTTGAATGTATTGTTTGGCCTTGTCTTGGTAGGCGATTGCGTTTTGCTGCAAGATGGTAAGGTATTGCTGCATTTCTGTTTCATTTAGATCCGGGGGAACGGGAGAACTCGATAAAAACCGGGCAAATTCATTGTTGAGTTCACTTATGCGAAAACAGGCTTTCAATGCCCAACTGGGTGACTTGTAGACCAGGACCTGTTGATACCGATCTTCCAGTTTTTTAAGTTGATCGCTTTTTTGTTTGAAAATGGTGTTATCGATTTTACCTTTGAATTGAAGCGCATAATACGGACCCGTCGATCGGGATACGTTTTCATAAATCATTTGCCCCATGGCATCGCGCAATTGAAAGTCATCGTAAAAAGGTTTTGAACCAAACGCTGTTTTCGCGAGTTTGATATACTTGCTGGCTTTTGAACGGCGGTTGGCTGTCATATGCAAGGTGGCCATTTGGGCGTTGGCGCGAATTTTGGCCTGTTTACGCAACCGGGCACCATAATTTGTCAATATGCCCAGCGCCTCATACGGATTTTTCATTTTCAGGGCGTTTTCAACCATGCCAAAAACGATATTGTCATACTGCTCACCGTCAACAGCACCCATGGAAAGCAGCCGGCGATAATGCCGATTTGCTGCAGCGTGCTGGCCCAGTCCTTCACGTATTTGGGCGGCCTGTAATATAAAATCGGTTGTGTTTTCGTGTTGCGGGAAACGAGAAACAAATTGCTCCATGTAATCGCCAAGAAGCCGGTACTGGCCGATTTTAATCGCCGTATCTATTAAAATCCCCAAGGTGTCCTTCACATGACCGGACTCCGGATAGCTTCTCACCAGCTTGGGACCGGCCTCAAACAAGATTGCCAAATCTTTTTTATCCTTACTGGAAAGAATCAATGCATTCAGGGCCTGCTCGCCCATCTGAGAATCGGACGCGTTTGAAAAGCGAATGAGCTCTTCTTTTGCGGTATCCCAATCATCCATGGCGGCCATGGTCATGGTGGAGACCAGCTTGGACTCGGTGCCGTGAATGATTTGGGCGATTTCCTTTCTCAGGATCGCATCGCCGACTTGGTTGCTTTTCAGGATCGACTTGCCATATTGGATAAGCCCTTCGTGGTTTTCGAGCTGATGAAAGGCGTCCAGTACCAGATGAACGGCTGGACCGGCGCCGTTATGATTGGGATGCGATGATACAAAGTTGGAAAATTCCGAAATTGCTTTTTCAAAATGCCCGGAGTCGTAGGCCACCCACGCAACGTTAAATTGCACATCCGGCGTTCGCGGCGCGTTGGGGTTTTCAGTGATAAACCGTTTGCCGACACTCATGAGCCCGTTTCGGGCATAGGCGTTTTGGTAATAATTGAGAGACTCCTTGTTTTTCAGGGCGTTATAGTAAGCGATAACCGCACTATAGAGTGACTCCTGTCGCTGTTTTTGGTTAACGACGGCTTTTGGAGCGAACGTTTCATACTGCTTACCGGCGGTCAGGTATTGTTCAGCTGAAAAGAGCGCTTCGGCATAGTTGGCCGCCATGTCATCGAAAGCAGGGCTTTCCGTAAAAAAATCGATATAAAGTGCGTAGGCATTGGCAGCAGCGGCAAAGTCATTTTTTGAATTCGTCTTGCGAGCGTTTTCATGCAATTGCGTGATGGTTTTACGCGCAAAGAGCTCAAAGTCTTTCAGCGTCTTTTCCTTTTCTGCCGGTGCCACACGAATGGTGTATGTTTGCTTTTTAAGGGCTTTAATGATGAGTGCCACATCTTGTTCAGCATTTTCATAGCTGCCCAGTGCTTGAACACATTCAAAAATCTTGTGCGTGTATTCGAGAAGCTTTTCAGCATCCTGTCGCAAAATGGCCAGTTGCCGATAGATGCCGGCGGCATTTTGCCACCGCTTTTTCACAAAATAACGCGATGCCAATTTTTCCAATACCAAAGCGTATACCTGGCGTGACCATGCATATTGTCGAAAATACGCCAGTGCTTCCTCGGTGGTGGCTTTCTTATGAACCTCCGGGTAGCAAAATGCCATATCAACGATGGATTCCAGGCGAACGTCCACTCGCCTGTAAGTGTCGATATCGACTTTTTTTCTGGCGGCATCGCTGGTGACCGATGCTTCAAAAAGCGTGATGGCGGCAGCATAATCTTCCTGGTTGATTTGGCACCATGCCAGCTTATAGCGGGCGATGGCTAACGCCGGGCTCCTTGGGTATTGCAGAACCGCCTCATATTCGTGCGTTGCCAGATCGAGACGTTGCATCTGATTGAAATAATAATCACCCAGCAATAGATGGGCTTCCGGAACATAGGCACTGCTTTCATAATTGGAAATAATTTCCTTGTAATGGATCAACATCTTTTCCATTTGTTCCAATTCGCGAAATTCATGGGCAAGAAAAAAATGCACCTTGTCACAGGCCTCATAATCCGGATGATGGCTCAGTATACGCTGATAGATTTCAATGGCTTGCTGCTTGAGCATATTGGACTCGAATGAATCCAATGCGCTTTTACTTTCAAAATCTTGGTTTTTGCGAAGGAAATAGGAAAGCCGTGATTTTTCAATGGTCAATTCAGCCAGCCGTAACAGAAGCTCCGGCAGGTAGGGTCGATTTTTTGAACGGGCAATAAGCGCTTTGGTATTTTTAATGGCAAGGTCGCATTTATTCCGGTCCTGTTCGATTTTGACCATATACCGCTTCTTGTCTTCATCGGCATCCCCTTGCTCGTAGGCGTACGGCGCCACGGCCGCCTGGAGAGTGCCGGCCGGCCACATCATCAACAAAAGCCCACCAATAAGGCCATATATACATCCATGTCGAATCATTTGAAAAAAATATCCCATTCTTCAGCATCTTTACATTTGTTGGGCAGCGTTACCGTGTAATTGTCCAGCTCATCATTCCAGAATTCTCCCTGGAATGGGTACACTGCCACACGTTTCTTTTTATTTTGAAGCGTTTCCGGGCTTTTGTCATTGGTGTAACGAAATTCCGAAACGCGCTGGTACATATCGAGGCCGATCTCATATTCCATCAGATGCGCTTCTTCTTCAAATTGAAGCAACCCGTTCGCGATTTTTTCATATTCATTTTCAACCATTAACCGGAAATGTTTTTCATACTCGGCCCGTTTTAGCGAATATAATTGCGTGAGATAAGCGACGAGCTTTTTATCCGCAATGGTTTCACACTGCGTTTGTTCTTTTTCAAGAAGTGTCAAGAATTGCCACAAGCGCTTGACGCGACGCTTGTTGAGTATAACAAGCAGCAGGGCGTCGTTATCCTGAGCCTTTCCGCGTTGGTAGATTTTTTCCAGTGCAGGTCCGTATCGCTCTTTAAAACTGTCCAACACGTGCATTGCTTTTTCATAATGACAGACATCCTTGTAGATGAAGGATTTAAGAATATAAAATTCTGGTGTAAAGGAGTTCTGATATGAGGGCGCTTCAAAGGAATAGAGCAGCCCCATGGATCGCTCGGGATTGCCCATTCGGTAATGGGCCCAGGCACGTTCAAGCAGATTTTGGGCCTGTTCGACGATATTCATTTCGATTTGATGGTATAGAAAATCCGCTTCAGTATACTGCCCGGTTTCATAGTAAAGTCGCGCCAGGGTTTTTCGGGTATCGTCTTTAAGTTCCACTGATGCGGTTTCCGCCGTTAGAATCTGCTTGAACAGATCCATGGCAACATCAATGCGTCCGTCCGATATTTCCCGTAGCCCTTTTTTAAATATAGATTTATGGTAGTAATGGGAATTTTTAGTAAGTTTTTTGAAGTGGTTATCCCCCCATTGAAACAGACCATGTTCCCAGTCATATTCTCCCTGGTAATAATTAACAAACTCAGCGACGGCTCCTTTTGTAAAATCATAACTTTGATCACAAAGCGCGGTGAGCACCAGTAAATCGCGATCAAACGGTTTGCTGCGGGAGATCTCTTCTAACAGCTCAAGGCTATAGGTTATGATTTTTAGATTGGGCCTGCGTGTTACCAGGTGTACCAGGGTGTCGACCGATGCATGGGAGAAGCCGAGTTTCTTAAGGCTGATGCCGAAAAAAAATTCAGCCCACTCATAATCAGTGCTGTCCGGTGTCAGCCGATGGAGATATTCATACAAATCGCAACTGGCTTCAAGGTAGCGTCCCTGATTAAAATGCTCATAACCATTTAGAAAAAATTCACGCAGGTTTTCTTCTCGAGCCTTTGTTAACGTGCCATCATCAACTTCACGATCACCGATTTTTCCGTCGATAAGGTCGGGGTGGTGTGGTGTGCTGCCCTTTGCAGCAGTCGCTCCGGCTAGCACAAGGGCCATTATCAGGGTAAATCCGATTATGATGGATATTTGTATTCGCATGGGATCCTTATTTAGTGGCCATCCATATGCTACTAATTCTGGATGGGCACTAGTCATTCAGTATACCTTTAAGCTTCTGTATCGTTGGGTCTTCTTGCGATTTTCGGGCAGACAGATCAAATCGGAATCCAATACCGATGCCGAAATGAATGTTATTTTCCGTGTCATCTTCCCGGAAAGTTACCATGTCTCGAATTTCGAAATTGAGGCAGAACTTCTGGTTGAGAAAATACTTCATGCCGACACCAAAGCTCAGTGACGGTGCATTCTCGGTCTCATTTTCACCGAAGCTTCGATTCCATTCATAATGTGTTGCGCCGCCACCGATAAAAAAATACGTTTCCCGGTTGACAATGCCACGGTTCAATACCGCATCTTTTCCGTAAAACGGCCTGAAAATCAGATGAGAATGCAATGCGTATTGCTGCTCTGGATAACGTGACGGTTGCACGCCGATATCGAGCAGTTCCGCTTTTAAATCCTTTTCCTGGGTGATCATGTATTGAAAACGCGCAACTTCCCAGGAAAAATGCTCCTTAAAATTAAAGGTATACCCCAATGAGACGGGATAAATGTGGAAAAAATCATCATCCGCAATATAACCGGCGAATGCCCCGATTTCATGATAACGGTGGAAAATCCGGTTTTGAACCGCATATACCTGCTCATTATCCGTTTCATCACCCCACGCGGATTGAAAAATCATTAAACACAGTCCAATGGCGAGTCCCAATACGATCATTTTTTTCATGATCCTTTACTCCTTTTAAAATGCAACAAGATCAAAAACAAAGGGATAGGAAACCACCACCTCCGAATCCACAGGCTTTGGGAACTGCCAGGATTTGATGGCGGATTTGATGCAGTCGTGAATTTGATGAGAATTTATGGACGAAGATGCGATACGGACCTCGCCAACACGACCTGACATCATAATTTTCCATTCAAATACAATACGACCCATAACAGATGGATTGGCCAACAATGCGGATTCATAGCAATACTGAATCGCTTCTATATGCCGGTCAATCACCCGCTTGACCATGGCTCGGCTCATACCGCCTTTTACCTTGACGCTGCGGCTCATCTTGGCCTTGACCATGCCTTTTACCTGCTTTTTTCCGGTTTGCCCTTTTTCCAACGCGGCCACTAGACCGGGGCCGGTGGCGCCGGCGCTACGCAAAACCTGCCGGCTACCTTTGGTTTGGACCCGGCCGGCTGATGAGACGGAAATTTTACCGGTACCTAAGGATCCCTTGACACCCCCCACAGTAAATTGCTTATCCGAAGTGCTGGGCAGCAAAACAGCGTCAAGATTGGTAATGGAGGCAAGGGCTTCCGATGGCCCGGCCGCTTTGCTGTCACCCAGAAGGCTCAACAGGCCGATTTGTTTAATATTTCGATTTCCTTTTTGACCCTTGGTTGCTTTTTTGCCAAATCCATTTTCGGTGTCTGTTTCGGTGTCTGTTTCGGTTTCGGTGGTTCTTTTTTGGGTGGTGGCGGTGGTGGTGGCGGTTTTTTCAATTTCTCAATTTGAGACATGTTGATCGTAACAAAGTGAAGATCAGGTTTCTCACGATTTGCCGAGTTAAGAGAAAAGATAATGCCGGCAGTCAACACCAGTACCAGGTGAGTGGCCATTGAAGTGGTCCAATGTCGCCAGGTCATCTTTTTTACTTTCGGTATGGTGGCAACAGGTGGACTGACTTGCTGATAAGTGCGGTGAATTTGGTATTCACATTGGCCGACACGCAGGACAATGGCCTCGCTGTGAGCCAAGGGGATGCGATAAAGCCGCTTGCGTTTTCGATGCAGATAATCATCTGTTTTAAATTGTTTCAGATCGGTCCGGCGGCCATTTGAGAGCAGGAAACCTTGCCAGGTTTCCGGAAAGCAGACATACCCCTTATTGAATGAACTCAGTCCTGCAAACCGAAGCAGGCTGTCGTCATGACCGATTCGATACCGACCGCGCTTGACAATGTACTGAACATCAACCACCCGGTTGCCCATGGAGCGAATAATTTCCAATTGAGGCACCCCGGTGGCTTTGGTTTGTGGGCGACGGTGGGGGGGTGTTCCAGAAACAGCCAGCTTCTCTTTTAAGGTAAATGAAGCCGGTCGGTCATCATCGTCATCATCATCATCCGGATTGGTTTTCAAAGATGCATCCAATTTGGAATCGACATGCCGATTTGCGCTATCTGAAGCCCGCTTCCCTTCGGCAGGAAGGTTGTGCTTTGTTTTGGTAACGGATTGTTGTGCGGGGGCCACGGCGCCTTTTACATTTGAATGGTCTTGAATATCTTTAATAACCCTCATCGAGCAAGCCGCACCGGCATTTCGAAGGGCTTTTATGAGTCGTATTGCCGGTTTAAGATGCAAATCTTTTTTCAAAAGGTGCCGGGGTTGTTTTAATAGGGGACGGATGCGCGAAGGGTCCGTATTAAAGAGCGATCCAAGTTGTTCTGCCATCTGTTCCCGGGCAGAGTCATTCACATACTGGTTTTCCAGAACGACTGCATATCGTTTGGAATCGGAATCGGCCGGATTTGATCGTGGCCTTGTCCCTATATTGGAACCTTCAGGCTTGACGGTTGATTCAGATGTTTCCGGTTTCGGGTTATCCGATGGATCTAAGGGGTTTTTCGTGCTTTTTTGGATAACAATTGAAAAAGGACCAATATCGATTACATCCCACAGTTGCAATACCGTTTTGATAACGGAATGCCCATTAACACAAAGCCCGTTATTGGGTTTATTGTTGGTCAATAATATTTGCCCCGACTGAAAAAAAAGATTGGCATGAATATCTTCAACTGAGCTGTGGTCTAAAACAAGATCTGCCTCGGGGCTTTTGCCGATGGTCACTTCCGGCTGAGCGAATTCAATTTTCTGTAAATAGGTAGAATTCCGGTAGATTAAAAACTGAGTGGATATATCCTCAGTTCCAGATTCTTTATTAATTTTATGAACATGTTGAAGTTGCATAATCGATTTTCAGACCGGCTGCCGGGGGGGTGGCCCCGTTTTATTTTGACTTCGTAGCCCTTGTTTGTATACCGTTACCCAGTTCGGTATTTTCCAATGCATAATCTTCTTTTATCTCCAAGCGATAGTTGGTTCGTAGCTTCAGCATGCTTTTAATGTCGCTTTGTTTTCGGTGCAGCAGGTAAACAGCACCGGATTTTATACTTTGCCCCATGATATATGCATTGCCAAAGTCGATACGCTGTTGGAGCTTTCCATGTTGCGGGGCAATTGCAGTTTCCGGTGCAAGGCCCACGGCCGTTCCAGAAAGCCCCCAGGAAAAAACAAAAACGAGAAGCAGAATATGTTTGCTGATGTGCATTTTATACAAAGAATATTTTCCTCACGGTAATTGGTTATTGTTACCTGAATCTTTTCGACCTTTCAGAACAGCCAATTGAAAATTTGGATAACCTGCCATGCCGGCTGTTTTTATAACCGTATTAATCGTCTTGAAAGAATGGTGTTTATCGCATAGGAATAGTACGTGACGATCTTCTGGTTTTCCATTGGTCTGCTGGAAACGATCCTCCCAAAGCGACCTCAAGCGGGCGTAAAGTTCAGATTGCTCCGGCTTGTCAGGATCAAGGCCAAGAATTTTATCTTTATCCAGGGTTGCAATGACCTCATCGTTAAGCGTTAATTTATTAGAAGATAAAACAACCTTGATGCTGTCTTCATAGCTGGTCTGGGTGTTTGAACTGGGTAGTTGAATATCTTTTGAAAGCGGTAATTTTTCCGTGTCTTTCGAAAATGAAAACAGGAGAAAAATCAATATGATGGTAAACATATCCATCATGGATGTCAGCATCAGCTTAGGTGGAGTGAATTTTTTTGAACTTCTTTTTCTGTTGAAAGATGCCACGATATCTCCTAACCTATCGATGCGGATAATACAACATTTGGAAAAAGGGCATTCCCATCACCAGACCGAACACAATCCATCGCCCATATGATTTCATCGTAAAGAATCGTAGCGTCGGGGATTAAAAGCATTGTATCGCTGGCGGGATACTGAATCTTCACCCGCTTTAAAAATTCCGTCATGGCCGCCAATGGTTTGTTTGTAGAAGACGGCTTTGAAAGGGTCGTTTCAAGCGTTAGCAGTTCTTCACGGGTGAGTTGATCCGATAGGGCGGATATTTTATAGCAATCATTCTTTATTTCCATGATCACGGTTACTTTTATCTCAGGGATTTTGGCTTGTTCATTGGCCACGGCAGGGGAAAAGCTCGGAACCGATGTATTGATGGCCTTGATGTGAAAAAAGCTTGCCGACATCAGTAAAAATGGAATCAGGACCATAAACAGGTTCATAACCGGAACCATGTTCGGCTCGGTATCTTCTTCCTGTATTGCTCGCACCCTTCGGAGGTATGACATTAGACTTGCTCCTGGTGCTTTAGTGAGGATAGTAAATTGGCCATCCCCAGTGCTTTTTCTTCCATCTTATCAATCAAATAATCACTCCGGTTGTTAAGTATGTAGTAACCGACTAGGCAGGGAATTGCCACGACCAATCCTGCGGCAGTGGTTAGCATGGCCATGGAAATGCCTTTGGCCAGAATCTCCTGTTTCATGGCATCGCTTGCGCTTGTGACACCTTTAAAGGCAGTGATAAGGCCCATAATGGTTCCAAGAAGGCCGAGCAGGGTTGAAATATTGGCAAAAAGTGTCAGCATGTTTACGCGCGCCTTGACCCTGGGTACTTCACTTAGTAATTTTTCTTCCATGGCGCGGACAATATCTTTATCCTTGCTGTCTGCTTTCAACAAACCTGCTTTCAAAATACTTCCCATGGGGTGCTTGTGAATTTTTGAACACTCCTCTATTGCTCCGCGATAATTACTTTTTTCAAGCGGGTGAAGTATTTTTTTATATGCATTGTCCATATTCAATTTCATACGAAAATACAGAAATGCGGCTCTTTCGACAAACAATGCCAAAGCAATGATGGAAACAAGTAGAATAACTAACATAAACGGACCGCCGTTGGTTAATAAAGAAAACAACGTCTACCTCCTTTATAGCTTTTATTCCCGGCCGAGAATATCCAACGGCCGGGAATTACTTTACCGGGGTTTGATGAAGTGTAATGGCTCAAACCATACAAAATAATAAGTTGCATATTGTATGAGATGATCATGGTAGCATTTTCTATGCCAATGGCTTCGAGATGATTGTGTGTGTGGGAGTCCTTATGACATGAGTGGATGGGTTAATTACAAGAGATTAACCACCTGATATGCTGTATTAATTTCTGTATTCGGTATAGCCTAATTGGTTGATTGGAAAGTTTTTTGCTTCACATTCGCTCCAAATACTTTTTATCCATAATTTAAAGCGGGTTGCAGAAAATATTGCACCATACGAAGAATAAAATAAAGCATGGTGGTAAAGATCGCAATTTGCGCATTTTCGAATGACATGACCCCGGCACTTCGGTTAAAAAGAACGTGAAACATTTGTGCACCTGGGGTGGCTGATGTTGCAGAAAAATGCACGTCTCGAATCAACCGATCATCGACACATAAAATGTGAAGTTGTTTATGCGCGAGCCCTTATATCCAGTTTCAATTGTTCAAGGAAACCGGATTCGATTGTTTCTTTGTTTCCGGATGCGTTTTTGGATGGGTTGGATTTCATAGCCGGCAAGATGGATGCGCCCCACAATGGGCCCGATGATCAGGGTGACAATCATGATGATTGCCTGGATCACATCCGTATAGACCACACACACTGCGAAAACCGCCATAGATGGTGTAGGGGATAATCACAACCGCGGTGATGAGCATTCCGGCAACGGGATCGATGCCGAACATGGCGTGAAGCGTCTTTATAATAAAATCGGGGTGCCGGTATTGCCGGCACCCCGGTTTTCATATCCTCGTGCAGGAAATCAAATACGCCGAATCTACCAGTTAAACAGGCTGTCCAGCTCTTCGTCCTTCACGGCAAATGTCAGGTTATGCGGCGGCAGGGCTTCTTTTTTAAAATAATCCGGAACGCGATCATCCTTGGACGTAAACCCGGCGCGGGCATTGAAATCGCGCTCCTTTGACAGGATTGATTTTCCCAACTCCGTTACGTCGTCTCCGGTTAATGAGAGACCGTAGCAGGCGTTGAGCAGATCGATCAGCGCCTGGAAGGTCTCGGGTTGGTCCAAAATGGGAAAGGCGATGAAAAGACACATACCGGTCGAATCGACAGCGGCGGTGGCGATTTGAAGATTTCGGGAAATATCCACCTGCCCGTCCGGTTTCAGGGGATCCACCTGGCCACCGACGCCGAGAATGTTTGGCGCGACGGCATAGCCCGCCGTGTGATCTGCGCCCATGGGGCTCGTGGCGTAGGTCACGCCCTGGCCCTGGACGGTGCGTGGATCGTAGGCCGGCATGGCCTGGCCTTTAACCACGGGCACACGTGTTACACCGAAAATTTTACCGGTAACCGCAGCGCCGCTACCAAGAATTCGTCCCAGTGGTGTTCCGTTTCCAACTTCTCGAATCAATGTGAGAGCCGCTTCCACATCTCCGAATTTGGCCAATCCCGCCTCCATTGCGACAGCCAGTGTGGCGCCCATTTCGATGGTATCGAGACCGAAATCATCCTCCAAGCGGTCCATCTGAGCGATGGCATCGATGTCGTTAATCTCGCAGTTGGCGCCGTGAGCCCAGACGGTCTCGTATTCGGGCTGCTTGGTCACGTAATTGCCATCCTTATCCACGAAGATGCCCGAGCAGCGAATCACACATCCCCGGTGACACCCGTGTGTGGCCTGACCGCCCCGGGCGGTTTCCAACTCCGCACAGGTCTCCCCGCTGATATCGGCCGCTCCGTCAAACTGGCCGGATGAAAAATTGCGAGTGGGAAGGCCTCCGGCCTCGTTGATAACATTCATCAGGACGTTGGTGCCGAATGCCGGCAGGCCCTCACCGGAAACCGGGTGTTTTCGAATACCGGCGACAAATTCTTTGTTGGCCGCCTTGAATTTTTGCGCATTAACCACGGTGCGCATCTTCATCCCCGAGTCGTCCACCACGATAACTTTAACACCCTTGGAACCCATGACCGCTCCCACACCCCCCCGGGCGGCATGTCGGGTGGGTCTCAGTTCCATATCCGTCAACGCAATGGATGCGCCGGCGAGTTTCATCTCTCCGGCCTGCCCGATGGAGATGCAGCCGATTTTTTCACCGAATTCGGCTTTCATTCTTTCCACCACATCGTAATTTCCGAGCATCTTCAGTGTATTGTCCGGGACCACCTGAACGCCGCCGCTGTTGATAACGATTTTATACAGGGTATCGTCTCCGGGTTGTCCCTCCAGGATAATAGCGGCATAACCCAACCGGGCAAGCATCTGTGACGGTTGCCCCCCCGCGTTCGCCTCTTTGATGCCACCGGTCAGTGGACTCTTGCAACCCACGGAAATACGGCCGGACATGGCAGCGGTGGTACCGCTCAATAATCCCGGTGCGATGATTAGCTTGTTGTCCTCACCGAGGGGGTGGCACAGGGGCGGTACCTCCGATGCAACGATAGTCGAGGTGAGGCCCCGACCACCCTGGCCGGCATACTCTCCAATGGCGGTTTCCGTTACCGTCGGAGGGGCTGAACCCATATCGATTCTGAGTAGTTTGTCCATGAACGTTTCTCCTTTCCTGGATCAGGCACGCGAGTTAAGGTAATCGGTGATGCAAGGCGTGAAAAGTCTAAACCATGGGTGGTAGCAAGCCCATGATTTTATTTTGTTACTGGGAACCGGAGAAATTGTCAAGCTGCCACTTTCCAACCCGTTTGGATGGTATTCAATCGGGTATTTTTTTTCGAATTGATTTGCATCGCATGTCATGTTACACACCGCTGCAAAACTTGGAATTCGGCCTTGGCTCTTGTCATTGGAAACAAACACATCGTTTCCATTCAACCTTTGATCAGACTGAAATTTGAGCGTCTCATACGTGTACTATGCCATTTGAAACTGTCGTACTGATTATCGGTTATATTTTTGGGTTTTACATGGCCTGGAATATCGGTGCCAACGACGTGGCCAATTCCATGGCGTCTGCGGTGGGTGCCAAAGCCATTACGATCCGGCAGGCCATATTCATAGCCGGTACCTTGAACATACTGGGGGCGACTTTTATCGGCACCCATGTTACCAACACCATCCGCAAAGGGATTGTTTCCACCGAGATACTGACAGACCCTCATATAGTGCTCATCGGCGCTCTCTCGGCGCTTCTGGCTTCGGCGCTCTGGGTCAGCTTTGCAACATGGAAATCTCTGCCGGTATCCACCACCCATTCCATCGTGGGGGCCATGATTGGGTTTGGAATCATGGCTGGCGGTTTTTCCGTGATTAGCTGGGGAAAGCTTGGCGCTGTTGTCTTGAGCTGGGTGATCTCGCCGGTTTTCAGTCTGGTGATTGCCTTTTGCATGTTGAAATTTATCATCAAGGCTATCCTTTCCCGAAAGGATCCGTTTGCGAGCGCCTTGAAATTGTCTCCGGTTTTTGTGGGGATGACAATATTTGTGGTGGCCCTTTCCTTTCTATTCAAAACCCCGCTGGGGAAAAAAATGGCTGTCAGTACACCCATGGCGCTTGCAATTGCCCTTGTGTTGGCAACGGTTTTAGGGATCTGGGCGCGGAAACTGATTGTTAGATTTTTAGGCAGCCGCCGGTCCGGAGTCGAAGATATATTCAAGCACATCCAGATCGGGACGGCCTGCTATGTAGCCCTGGCTCAGGGGGCCAATGACGTGGCCAATGCCATCGGCCCCCTTGCGGTCATCTATTTCCTTGTCAAAACCGGCGGTGTTGGCGTCGAGGTGCCGGTTCCCATGTTCCTGCTCTTTTTCGGGGGTATCGGCATTGCCTGCGGCATCGCCATGGCCGGCCACCGGGTCATGGACACTGTGGGGACGAAGATCACCACGCTGAGCAACACCCGCGGTTTTTCAGTAGAGTTTGCTGCCGCGACAACGGTATTGATCGCATCCAAAATGGGGCTTCCGGTATCGACCACCCATGCGGCCGTCGGCGGGGTGTTGGGGGTGGGTCTGGCCCGGGGGCTGGAAGCCATCAATTTTAGCATTGTGTTTCGAATTATGGTATATTGGGTACTGACGGTACCGGCTGCGGCCATCACAAGTATGGTGATATTTAAAATACTTCATTTCCTTCTGTGAGTATGACCGTTTTTCAGTAGGAGAAAAGGAGAAAATATGCGAATTCCCTTTCTGTCATTGTTCATGACCTCTCCCTTTGATGGCCTTCAGGCACATGCGGAAAAGACCAAGGAATGTGCCTGGGCATTCCAGAAGGCCGTCGAGTGTTACATGTCCAGAAAATGTGACGACTTTGAATCGATAAGACAGGAAGTTGTCCGAATAGAACGTGAGGCCGATGCGATCAAGCGACGGATCCGCGGCCATCTGCCCAAAGGGACCTTGATGGTTGTAGATAAATTTCAGGTGTTCAGATATCTTAAGGAACAGGATAATGTTGTGGACGCCGTCAAGGCATCACTGGATTGGATGTCCTACCGCGTTGATCCGGGTGTGCCGGAGGTATTTGAAAAGGAGTTGTTTCTCCTGGTGGATGCCATCATCGACCCCATCGAAGAGCTGCACCGCATGGTTGTTGAAGCGCGGGCGTATTTCTCAAATTTTTCTGAAAAACAACGGGTTAAAGTTAAAGACATCATTCGGAAACTGCGCGAAAAAGAACATGAAGCCGATCAACTGGAAGCGTCGATCAAGCAAAAAGCCTTCGTGATGGACCTCGATCCCATCACGGTTTTCCATATGGTCAAGCTGGCGGAAAAAATCGGATCCATAGCGGATCATGCTGAAAATGCCGGTGATATGATGCGCGCCATGGTTGCCCGTTAACAGCGCATATGATTCGTCAGAGCAATTTCGGGAAGCTGAAATGGAAATAATTGCAGGTCGCTGTCTATCCTGCAATCGGGAGATAAACATGAGTCAGCAAGACAAGCAAAAAGTTCCCTTTGTCAACGAAGGCATCGAAAATATTCGAAAACACGGAAGCCGAATTCTAACAGAGGGAAAAACCCGGCATCCGGTGGCATCTTTAATGAAGGCAGCCGGCATTATCGGATCCATGGAGGGACTAAAAAAGCCCTTTGTGACCATTATCAATTCCCACACCACACATATTCCGGGACATGCTCACCTGCATATACTGGGAGACATATTGCGCCGGGAACTCGAGGGGCTTGGTTTTAACGTCTGGTATGCCAATATCGGCGGCGCCATCTGCGACGGGATCGCCATGGGGCATTTCGGAATGAAATACTCCCTGCCGTCCCGGGAGCTGATCACCGATCAAATCGAGTCGGTCATCATCGCCCATCCGCCGGATGCGTGGATCGGGATCGGCAATTGTGATAAGATCGGCCCTGGCATGCTCAACGCCATGGCCCGGCTCAATATTCCGGCGGTCTATGTCTCCGGTGGGCCCATGCTGGCCGGCCGGGCCGGTGGTGACCTTATAACCGTATACGAGGGGCTTGGCAAACAGGCCTCCGGCGCCTTGACCGAACAACAGATGGACGAACTGGCCGAAACGAGCTGCCCGGGATGTGGATCGTGTGCCGGGATGTTTACGGCCAATTCAATGAATTGCCTGGCCGAAGTTGTGGGACTGGCCCTGCCGGGCAATGGGACCATCACGGCAGAGGTGTGGGCGGATGAGGCAAAAACCTTGACCAAGCTCAATCCGGAACGAATTGAACTGGTTAAGGCCTCTGCGCATGCGCTTAAACGGTGCCTGGATGAAAACCGTCGTCCGCTCGATATTATCACACTGGCAGCCATCGACAACGCCTTTGTTGCCGATATGGCCATGGGTGGCAGCACCAATACGGTACTGCATACCCTGGCCCTGGCCAACGCCGCCGGGATCACATACGACCTGGACCGGATTAATTCCCTGTCCCTGGAAACCCCGTGTATCTGCAAGGTATCGCCATCACGGCCCGAGGTGCATTTGGAAGATGTCCATGTCCAAGGTGGTATCCCGGCTATCTTAAAGGAGATCGCCGAAAACAGTGGACGATTGGCCCCTGATTCTCTGACGGTGAGTGGAACGCTGGGCGCTGCCATATCGGCTGCCGCTCCTCCTGACGGGGATGTTATCCGGACTGTTGAAACCCCGTTTAGCAAAGAGGGGGGGCTGGCGGTGTTGTTTGGCAACCTGGCGCCGGATGGGGCTGTCGTGAAAGTTGCCGGCGTTCCCGCAGACATGATGGTGTTTGAGGGTCCGGCGGTGATTTACGAATCCCAGGAGGCGGCATTGTCCGGCATTTTAGACGGGGCAGTCAAGGACGGAGATGTTGTGGTGATTCGATATGAGGGGCCAAAGGGCGGTCCCGGCATGCAGGAGATGCTGGCGCCCACGGCCGCTATTTCCGGTTCGGATCTTAAAGTGGCCCTCATCACAGACGGCCGGTATTCCGGTGGCACCCGGGGGCTATGCATTGGCCATGTCTCGCCGGAGGCGGCTGCCGGCGGTCCCATCGCCGCTGTCCAGACAGGGGATCGAATCCGCATCGATGCCGGCCGACGAAGCCTTGAGTTATGGGTCGGTTCAGACGAAATTGCCCGCCGTCTTGAAAACCTGCCGGCCTTTGAGCCAAAAGTGAAACGCGGTTGGCTGGCGCGGTATCTTGCCCATGTGACATCGGCCGACAGGGGGGCTGTTTTTGATATATAGGGCTCGCGTTGGAAAGCGAACCGATAGCAATCCCTTACCCGTTTTCTTTTTCAAAGGTTTTCATGAAATCAACCAGCGCTGTCACGGCTTCAAGGGCCGTGGGGTTATAAATGGATGCCCGGCACCCGCCGACGCTACGATGTCCCTTTAATCCGCCGAAACCGTTTTCAAGTGCTGTTTCAATGAACTTTTTTTCCAGATCTTCATTCGGGAGCCTGAATGTGACGTTCATGCAAGACCGGCTATCGGTGTCGGCCGTACCCCGATAAAAATCGCCGGCGTCGAGAAAACCGTATATTCGATCTGCCTTTTGGCGATTGATACCAGCCATTTTTTCCAAACCGCCCACATCCTCCTCCAGCCACTTGAGCACCTGTTGAACCGTATAAATGGCAAAACACGGTGGGGTATTGTACATGGAGTTCTTGGCGGCAAAGGTAGTGTATTTCAGCATGGTGGGCAGCTGATTCGGCACCCTGTCCAGCATGTCCTTTCGGACAACCACCAGACAAACGCCGGCGGGACCCATGTTTTTCTGTGCACCGGCATAAATCATACCAAAGGGTTTGGGATCGAGTGGGCGGCAGAAGATGTCCGAGGACATGTCCGCCACCAGCGGAATGCCACCGGTATCCGGCATTGTGGCCCACTGGGTGCCCTTGATGGTGTTGTTGGAGGTGATATGAACATATGCGGCTCCGGGATCAAAGGCGATATCTCGGGGGATATAGCAATAATCCCTGTCTTCAGACGAGGCCGCTACGCGCACTGTTTTGTTCTGGATCTGTGCCTCTTTGATGGCTTTGGTCGACCAGGTTCCGGTATCGATGTAGTCTGCGGATTGACCATCGGGCAAAAGATTCATGGGAATCATGTAAAACTGGGCGCTGGCACCGCCTTGCATGAACAGGACTTCAAAGTCATCGCTGATGCCCAATAGCCGCTTCACCCGATCCAGCGCATCGTTGATGATGTCGTCGAACCATTTGGACCGATGGCTGATTTCCATAACCGACATACCGCAGCCTTCGTAGTCGAGAAGGGATGCTTGAATTTTTTCAAGCACCGGCTGGGGCAGTGCGGATGGGCCCGCATTAAAATTGAAAATTCGATTGGTGGCCATATTGCTCTCCTTACCCGGTTTTTAAGTCATTGGGCTGTATTAATGAAAAAGGGAATGAGGTTGCCCCCATTCCCTTTGAAATTGTCGACTATTCGGATTAACGTTTGGAGAACTGGAATCTTGCCCGTGCAGAGCGCTGGCCGTATTTTTTCCGCTCCTTGGCTCTGGGATCCCGCCGGACAAATCCGGCCCGCTTGAGCTGTTTGCGTAGATCCGGATCCACCAGTAGCAGCGCCCGGGTGATACCATGGCGAATGGCGCCGGCCTGGCCGGTCAGTCCGCCACCACAGACACTGACACGAATGTCGAAGGAATCACGCGTATTGGTCAGTACCAGAGGTTGCGTCAAGACGATTTTGGCTGTTTCCGTTGAGAAATAATTATCCATCGACCGTCCGTTTATCATGATATCCCCCCTGCCGGGCGTCAACCATGTTTTGGCGGTGGAGCTTTTGCGTCTGCCGGTTGCGTAGTATGTATTTTCTCTCGTCATTTAACACCCCGATATGATATTTGAAAAAGACAGTCTAATTAAGTTCCAACGGTTTCGGCTGCTGGGCACTATGCGGATGATCGGTGCCGGAATACACTTTTAGTTTTTTGAAAATTTTTCGACCGAGACGATTTTTTGGAAGCATCCCCTTTACCGCGAATCGGATCAAGTCTTCCGGGCGTTTTTCCAAAAGCTTTCTGGCCGTGATCGATTTGATGCTCCCAATATAGCCGCTGTGCCGGTAATAGGTTTTTTGATCCAGCTTCCGGCCGCTCAGCACGATTTTATCTGCATTAATGACCACCACACTGTCACCGCAGTCTACGTGTGGCGTAAACATGGGGTTGTGTTTGCCCCTTAGATGGGTGGCGATAACGGTGGCCAGTCTGCCAAGAACGGCCCCTTGCGCATCCACGACCCACCATTTGTCTTGTTGGTCACTTGATTTGGCGCTATATGTGTATTTTTTCACGTCACACTCCTCTTATGTAAGAATCTGGCAGTACTAATCGATTATTCAAGGCATGTCAAGGGAAAAATCTCCCCTGATTATCACCTGAAACTTGGTTTTTAAGGTGCGACAGGATCTGCCACGAAAAACCGTCCGGGTTGCATGGTGAAATGGCATTATTGGAGAAAATCGGATCTGAATTCAAATCGTAACGAGACGCTGAAACAGCCCGTGGCCACATTCGGGTATGGGGGATGGGGGTATAATGTGCCAGAATCGGTGTGATCCCGCTTTCCTTGACGATGCGGATTGACCTTTCAACAGCCGCGAGTGGTTGATCCGGAAGCCCCGCCAGTAAATACGCGCCAATCTGCTCCTTTTTAAAACCGGCGTCGTGCAGGCAGGAAACAGCACGCCTGAACTCGGTTTCGGTCACCTTGCCGTCCAGGTGAGTCCGATCCTGAAAATTGGCGGTTTCCAGCCCCAGGCGCAGGGTTTGAAAGCCTGCATGATACATCAATTTTGCCGTTTCATTGGAAATGCCGCGAATATGCAGCGCATTGGGTGTGTGAAACCGAACCGGCAGACCGGTTGCGATGATTTTTTCGAACAAATGCATGGCATGGGTTTCCGGATCCACGAGCAATGCGTCATCATAAAAGACGAAATCCTGGACACCCTGTCGTCGATGCCAGTATTCGATTTCAGTGACAACCCGATCCGGGCTGCGCACCTTGCGGCCGGTAAATAAATATCCGGATGCGCAGTAGGCGCAGGAAAAAGGACATCCCTTGGATGTGAGCAGCGGTACGAACGGAATTTTTCGCTGTAGGTTCAAGGCTGGATAGGGGTATGTGTCCAAATCGTCCGGATCAAATTCGGGCTTAATGGAAACCCGGGTATATCGCTGTGCCAGAGACAGAATATTGGCTTCGCCCGGACCGCTGACAATTTCATCGGCACCGGTATGTTTTCGGGCGTGATCGGCACACAAGGTGGCGTAAATGCCGCCCAGGATGATCGGAACATTCGGGAATATGGTACGGATATGCGCTACGGTTTCGGTTATGCCCGGATACCAGTAGGTCATTATGGATGTGACCAGGATCAGATCCGGTGTCCGTGTCGATTCCAGATCTTCTCGAAACCATGCCGGCAGCACACCATAACGGGAAAAGGTGCGCTTCACATCGGATATACAATCCGGCGTGGGAATGGGTGTTTTATGATAAGAACCGCGACCGAACCTGGCACCAACCGTTGTTTTTTTCCCCTTTGGATGAAACCGATCCAGGCAGTCGATGTAGGACGTAGCAAATCCATGCGACCTGAGAATTCCCGCCAGGATCAGAAGTCCCAGGGGCCTTGCCCAGAAATCATAGGCTGCAAAATCATGAATCCAGGGATTCACCAGCAGTATATGAGGCATATTTTTCGTCACGAAGATATGTTGGGATTAATCGATGTCATCAGTTGGAAAGTAGACCATGGACGTTTTTTTCAGCTCTTTACGACTGAACAGCAGCCGGTACGTTTCAATCTCGGCTGTCTGGGCCATTTCCCGGGCGGTGTCCAGGCATTCGGCCTCATTTTTCGCATGGATCATGGTATACAGGTTGTACGGCCACTGGTGGGTCGGATTTCTTCGATAACAATGGGATACCGCCTTAAATGATGCCAGGGTGCGTCCGACGGCTTCGATGCGCTCTTCATCCACCTGCCAGGCCGCCATGGCATTGGCTGAATACCCGGATCGCTGGTGGCGAAGTGTTGCACCAAAACGCCTGATGATGCCATCGTCGCAAAGCGTTTGCAGTTTCTCCAGCAGACCTGCCTCTGCCATGCCGATGGCACGGGCGATTTCCCGGTATGGGCGCTGAGTGAGCGGAATGCTCGCCTGAACCGATCCGACAATTTTCTTTTCCAAGTCGTTCATAGTGGTAGGGTATAGAAGGATGCATCAAAAATGTCAACGTTTCGAGCCCTAAGGCCTCCTCAGCGCTATTTTTCCGGGAACAGGTTCCGAATGCCCTCTGCTGTGGCATTGCAAAGCCCCCGTTCGGTAATAAATCCGGTCACAAGCCGGGCCGGGGTGACGTCGAATGCATAATTACCGGCTGGACTATTCTCCGGCGGAACGAGAACCGCTTTTGGCGTCGATTGATCCAAACCATGGACAAACCGGACCTCATCCGGATCCCGCTCTTCGATGGGGATATCCCGAAGGCCGTCTGCGATTCGCCAGTCGAAGGTGCTGGACGGAAGCGCCACATAAAAAGGAATATCGTTATCCCGGGCGGCCAATGCCTTTAGATAAGTCCCGATTTTGTTGGCAACATCGCCGGTGTACGTGGTTCGATCCGTTCCTACGATGACGATGTCCACCATGCCGTGCTGCATGAGGTGGCCCCCGGCATTGTCGGTTACCACTGTATGGGCGATGCCGGATTTGCCCAACTCCCAGGCTGTCAGCCGGGCCCCCTGGTTTAAGGGGCGCGTTTCATCCACCCACACATGCAAATCGATTTTTTCCTCGGCTGCCACGTAAATCGGTGCCGTGGCGGTCCCGTATTCAATGCAGGCCAACCATCCGGCATTGCAATGAGTGAGAATATTGACCGGACCACCCCCCTTGTTCTGGCTGATATGTCGAATGAGCGATACCCCGTGCTCTCCGATTTTTCGACAATTTGCCGCTTCGGCTTCGGCAATTATACCGGCTTCGCGCAAGGCGGCGGTGGTTCTATCCCCGGCATTGGTATGATTGCAAAGCGCATCCTGCATCCGGTCGACGGCCCATGCCAAGTTAACGGCGGTGGGTCGCGCCAGGCGGATACGTTGACAGGCGTCTATAAAAACCGAGTCGGGAAAATTTTGCTGTTGACAGCCGCGGGCGGCCAGATAAACACCATAGGCGGCGGTGATACCGATCAGAGGCGCTCCGCGTACGTACATGTCGGCAATGGCCTTAATGGCATCTTCTGGTGTTTCAAGATCCACTACCACAAACTCATGGGGGAGTTTGCGTTGGTCGATGATTTTGACAAGACCGGATGACGTGTCCAGCCAGATCGGGCGCATGTTTTTTCCGTCAATGTTCATGGGACCTCATTGATAACAGGATTTACGATCGGCAGCCAGGTGGCGGTATGGGATTTCGCGGTCAATATAGCGCAGCTTTCCGGAAACCACAAATGCAGCCGGACGCACACGCGATTTCCCGACGCTACCATCGAAGCCGTTTCAAACACCTGTCAGATCTCAAGTGCCTGTGCATCGGTGGTGAAAGCGATTTGCGATTCCGGCCAGTCCGGCTCCGGTATCTCCGGCTTGGGAGGGTGGTTCGTGTGGTGATTGATTTGAAATGCCACCCAATGAGAACAGGTGTCGATGCCGGCAGGATGCCGGTTCGAAAGGTGTTTTAGTCTAAAATAGCTGTTTCCGGCTTTTACAACCGCCAGGAGTCTTGTTTTTTTGAATCCAGGTAGAAGCCAAAAGGAATGATGTAGGCCGCCGGCCCTCCGACTAATGCAGCCACCCATTCAACCGACGTTCCTGTCGAGAACCCCCCGCTGATGATGCCCACAAGAAAGAGCCAACCCACAACAAAAATGACAGAGAAAAGATGTACGATGCGTCTATCACTTTCGGGTCCGCTAAATGAGGAAATTACCATTTCTGAAATTGCATGCCTTCTTTTCATACGAATACCCGTCTCCATTAAATCGTTACCTGAGAATTTCATTTAAAAAAACCTGTTCATAGGTACAGCAAGTATTGTACCAAGTTGAGAAAATTATAAATTAGCATATATATCAGCAAGTTGAAAAAGTAATCTATCCCGAGGACAACCGGATGGGTGTCAAAAAATGAACAGTTATGCTGCATTTAACCATAAATTATCGGGGAAGGGGGGATGCTAAGTACCTTAGATTTGTTTGATCACCGAACGACCTTTAGCACATTGGAATCCTGGAGTTTGGCCCAAAGAATTATTAGGATGATTTAAGAAGCCGGTTTGCCAATGGGGATTCACATATTTTTATTACGGCATATTTATGCTATCAGCAACGATATCTCCAATATTAAGCTTAACGGAGGCGCATTGATGGAAAAACCGCTACTGCATGCTCCTTTGCAGGCGATTGACGACAAGGAAGGGGACAAAGTTCCACAGGATCTGCCATTTATCGTTGACGCTCACGTTCATGTATTCCCACCCCGGATTTTTCAGTCGGTCTGGAAATGGTTTGATGATTATGGCTGGCCCATTCGCTACAAACTTGACGCAGCTGAGGTTTTGGAATTTCTGTTGTCTCGCGGCGTCGGACACATCATCGCCCTTCAATATGCGCATAAAGCAGGCATGGCAGACGGTCTGAATGACTATATGGTGCGGTTATGCCGAAAGTATTCTGAGCAGGTAACCGGCTTGGCAACCGTCTTTCCGGGCGAGCCGGGATGCGAGGGTATTTTAAAAAGAGCCTTTGAGGCTGGTTTGAGGGGCGTTAAGCTTCACGCCCATGTGCAATGCTTTGATATGAACAGCAAAGAGATGGATGTTATTTATGAGACATGCGTTTCTAACAAAAAACCGGTTGTGATGCATGTGAGCAGAGAACCCAAAAGTCCGGCCTACAGCTGCGATCCCCACACTCTTTGCAGTGCAGATAAACTGGAAGCGGTTATTAAGAATTATCCCGGGTTGAACGTCTGTGTCCCTCACATGGGAACCGATGAATATGCTCTCTAT
This sequence comes from Deltaproteobacteria bacterium, assembly GCA_019310865.1. The sequence goes on from JAFDDL010000002.1 coordinate 25,168, forward strand.
CGCCGGCTGGTTGAAAAATATGACAACCTGTGGTTGGACACAACGATGATATACGCCGATTATTTTCCGGATTCCAGCCCATCCCCCTTACATGAATGGCGATCGGATCGTATTATGTATGGCACCGATTTTCCGAATATCCCCTATTCATGGGACCGGGAAATCAAGCGGATCCTATGGAAAGGCCTTCCGGAAGAATTCATGGAACGTCTTTTGAGCAAAAATGCCATGGATTTTTTCTCGATTCGATCAAAATCAAACAGTTAAATCGACAAAACGCCGCTCAGCATACCGAATAAATCCCCCGATTAAGATTTGATCTCAATTTATGAAAAGAATTTCCTAATTTTGCATTGAGCTATCCATAATTATGGTAGGTGTTTTTCACAATAGAAGTAATGATAGGTTGATTGAAAAAGTTATAATATTTTAAAATAACAGCAAATTTCGATCCAATCGGTTGGCTTGGCATTAAACTTGCCAAAGAATAGGGTAGTCTCCTCATTGGAGCCGAGTCAAAATTATAAGGAGGGTTGAAAACATGAAGGTAATTTCATCGCTGAAAACAACAGTACTATTAATGGCCGTTTTATTAATTACTAATTTATGTGCGGTATTAACATCGATCTATCTGAATAAAAATTTCGCCCAAGTTGCCGATGCGTGCAAAATAGAAGAAGATAGGGGTGAAAGTCCGACGATTTTAGCCAATGAAACGTTTATCGAACTGCCGCCGAAGGCTGATAACAAACCGCAAGCAACACCCGCTCCCCCGTTCCATCGTTTGATTCTTCGAGCGGCTCAACAGCACGCGCTTGATCCTGCTTTGCTACGGGCGGTCATCATGACCGAATCAAGCTATAATCCCAATGCGGTATCAAAAAAGGGAGCCAGAGGCTTAATGCAGCTGATGCCCCGTACCGCTGCAGAATTGGGTGTGATGAACAGTTTTGATCCTGAGCAGAACATTAACGGTGGCGCCAGGTACCTCCGGCAATTGATGGATCGCTTTGATAACGATGTTCAGCTGGCGTTGGCTGCTTACAATGCCGGCAGTCGCTATGTACGAAAATACAATGGTGTCCCGCCGTTTCGGGAAACCCGCTTATATATTAAAAAGGTAATTAATTACAGAACGTTATATCAAGAAAACCAATCGATTGATAATCAGATGGTATAGCGGCCGCCAGTTATGGTGCCCCCGGCAAGGATCGAACTTGCGGCACATGGATTAGGAATCCATTGCTCTATCCACTGAGCTACGGGGGCGATCGGCTTTACGACGATGCAATTTTAAGTGTTGTGATTTTTGACGGGACTTGGGCCAAAGTTTCGGCTCCTTCCTTTAAATCTTCATCGCTGTAATGGATATATCTTGCCGATGCTTTCACGTCAGTATGTCCCAAATATTGAGCAATAAACTTGATCCCCTTACCGGTCCTGGCATGGTTCGTTGCTGCCGTGTGTCTTAGATCATGGAGCCGTAATTTGTCAACCCAGGGGTTGCTTTTCAATCCAGCCTTTTTCAATATCGAATCCCAACTGTTTTTCATTTTTGGAATTTCACCCAGGTGCATAGCGGGATTCAATACGATCATTATCATGTCTTTTAAATGAGAGCTATTGGTGATCGATTGTAAATATTTTTTGATAATTTAAGAGGATAACGATGAACGATAACATAATGAAAACATTGCCGAATTTTCTTTCATCATTGGGTCTTGGCGAGGAACCCATGGGAATTTTTTATACGGATGAAAAACCGACCGAAGGCTTTTCACCTAAGCCCAACGAATTGCCAACCCGGGAAAAGGAAATGAGAAACGAAATTGACTGGCAAAAGATGTTTGGTCAATTTTCCTGTGTGATGGGCCACATCTGGCGAGCCCGCATAAAGAAAAGCGTCGCTTATTTTTCGGCCGAACAATTCGGATGTCCCGGCGGGGCGTTCTGGCTTGGATTTAACAAGCCTCAGGCTGAAACCATTATCAATTATGTTTCTACCGGCATTCCAAACTGGACCGAGGGTGAGTTGTATTGTGACTCACCGGGCGAGCTCAGGCGGATTTTCGAATATGTTGACCCCCGACAGGCACCTCACAAATTTTGTGTTGTTAAACCGATCAGTAAATTTTCAGATGATGAAGTGCCGGAACTGATCGTCTTTTTCACTCGCCCGGAATCTATGAGCGGACTGCACCAGTTAGCGGCTTTTGTAACCCATGACCCCGGAGTGGTCGTATCGCCATGGGGAGCCGGGTGCGGGAGCATAGTAGCTTGGCCGTTTCACTATTTGTCAAAGGGGCAAAACAAGGCGGTGATCGGTGGCTGGGACCCTTCTGCCAGAAAGTTTTTTAAAACTGATGAGCTCTCGTTCACCGTCCCCTTTCAGATGTTTGGGGACATGCTTAATCGCTACGGCGAATCTTTTCTAACCACAAAGGCTTGGGCGACTGTTCAGAAAAAGATCGTGAGAAGTAAAAAAGCTTGGGGTGAAAACCCTAAGCAGGATCTGCATTAATACCGGCAACCATGGTGCCGTCGGCTGTTTTTGTGTTGTCATAGCCGACAAAGGCTCTAAGTGGTTGGTCACCGGTTATTTCCAGACTGCCCGGATTTGCAATACTGGAATCGGCAACCATATTCCCTAAACTATACACCCAGGATCCATTGGCGGGTATCTGTTGGTTTACCGTATATAGATTGGTTCCGGTTTTATCATAAAATCGAACCGTAGCGGTCGCGGCGGTGTCATTGGGATTGCACACATAGAGGGTGGTGTCAAAAACCGGACCCTGGCCTACGAGCGGAACATGGAGTTCTTGAAACAGTTGATCCATGAACGCAATATCGGCCATAAAATTCGGTGTACCGGTGGTTGCAAAAAAGCATAACCCCACAAGCGGTTGATCGGATTCCACCAAGATCCACCCCTCATCCGGCTCGCCATTTCCCACGGTAAAATTAGATTGCCCAAATGGATCGACTTCCTTGTTTACCACAACCTTTATCACACCGGTTTGGTTGTAAACCGTCACGGTTACGTTCGCCTTTTGACTGCGACTGAGGTTTTTAACCCCGACTGCGGTCCAATGGTTTGTATGTGCGCGGAAATACGGAAGATAATACCGGTATGAATCCGCTACGGTTGCTTGCATAAACGCGGCGACAGCGCTACGGGTGTTGTTTATGGACAAGGCATTATTGGCGGAATTTTGATCATTTTCATCAATCCCGCAAGCATTTCCATTGCAGCTTGAGATGTCCGGATTTGAAAAATATCCAATCTCAGGATTGATATAACTCATGATGGTACCGAAGACCCCAGCCATACCATGACCATATGAATAGGGATAGGCCCCTTGATCAGTTGCATTGGGACGATCATGGGTGCTGCCGAGGTTGTGGCCGAGTTCATGTGCAAAAGCATAGTCCGAACAAAACCCGGTCGGTGTATTTGCATCATCACCATCACTCACAACCGAATATCCGTTATTGCTATACAGACTAATATCGTTCCCGTTGAAGCCGTTTAACCATCCATTGCCACAACTATTTTGACTTTGAGTGTCATAACGGCGAATTAGAACCACCAAATCCGCGCCTTTCTGCGTGCGCAGGGCGGCCAGATTTTCAAAAGGGCTGTTACCATCGGTTATGTCAGTCAGAGCATCGACATTTGTATTTGCAGTGGTATACTGTACCAATTCAGAATGCACCAACCTGTACTCCGTATCGATTTGACTATCGACAAATGCTTGATTGGCAAGATCTACGAGATTGTCCAAGCGCGTTTGGAGTCCATCGCCTGAAAATTGTGCCGCAAAACTAGGCGTATAGATCACCATCACATCAATTACGGTGCCGGCGGCCTGTGTTTCGATTTGGTTCGTTTGCCTTTTGGGTTTCAACTTTTTTTCGGGATTGGGAGGAATCAGGTAATCATCATTATACTGTCCAGGTATCAGCCCGGCCGCTTCAACATCAATCAGCCAGGTTCCTGAAGGATCCGACCTTATTTTATAATCCCCTTCCGGTGTGTGAAACAGGCCAAATGCATGACCCCTGCCTTGGGTAATGATGACTCGGTACCGGGTGCCGAAATTGGATAGATAACCCACCCAAGTGATATTACCGTTTTTATGGATCATTTTGTTGTCGTGTGTAATTTCATAGGTGATTTGCCCAGGCAAGTTGAGAACGGTTTGACCCGATAGCGGAACATCCAATATTTCATCCGAAACAGATACTTTCCACTTGGCATCATCAGGCGCATTGAAACTCGAGTCAAAAAGCGGTGACCGATTTTCATCTGTCTGATATTTCAGAATTTGCAATTCTTCAGCAAATCCCCACGTAGCCATCCCGATTATGACCAATATGATTGATAAAATCTTCATGATGGACCTCCAAGGGGTTGAGGTTATGTTGATGGATTATCCGATTTATAACAGTCTCATTATATGAAGGTAATTTGCCTTAATGCATTGTCAACTTGATTTCGCCGATTCCATGAGCGGTTTTTGAGTCATATGCAGGGAACGTGTTTGCCGGCGCGAGAAAAATTGACTTAGCGGAAACATCTTGCGTCGAAGGGGTAACCTATCGATAAATATTGATATTTGACAGGAATGCTATCCGAAGTGCGTGGAAGAAAGGCTGGTGAAAAGCCAGGGTCAATCGATGTACAGCTTCTGGCCGGGATAAATATTGGTGCCGGGCGACAGACGGTTGATCCGTAATATTCTTTTCAAAGATGAGTTGTGCGCCTTGGCAATCTTATAGGGGCTGTCGCCCTTTTTTACGGTGTAGGTCCGAAGGCCCTCGGTGCTGGGCGTCTCGCTGGACTCTGAAATCTTGAGAACCTGGCCCACGTGAAGGTTAGAATTGCCTATATTATTAAGGGCCTGGATTTTTTTTGTCGTGGTACCGTAACGTTTGGCAAGAATCCAGAGCGAATCCCCGCGTTTGACAACATGCGTTGCCGGGGCTTGAAGATGGGCCGTTCTGGTTCTCGGGGCGGATGTAATCCGAGCACCCCGAAGGGGAATTTTTAATTTTTGGCCGGCGACAATGAAGTTGCTTTTTCTAAGATGGTTGACACGCATGATTTTGCCAACAGTTGACCGATACTTTTTGGCGATGGTGGAAAGGCTTTCGCCATAGCGAACCCGATGAGTCGTGTAGGCCGGTCTGGGGGGGGATGATATGGGTATGCTGTCGAGTTTTGCAATTAATGTTTTTCCGGTGCCTGGTGGAACCCGAAGTGTATACGCGTCTTTGGGCAGCACAGCGTAACGCAACTCCGGGTTGAGATCCTTTAATGTCCCTGCCGGCACATTGATGTGCTTTGCAACATTGTTCAGATGAACTTGCCGGTTGACGGACTCGGTTTCAAACGATAACGGGCTGTCCGGCTCAGGCAGCGCCATACCGTATTTGTCCGGATCCTTTATAATATGCAATGTCGCCAGGAATCTGGGTACATATCGTGCCGTTTCCCGGGGAAGGCGCTGGTAAAGATCCCAGAAATTATCCAGATAGTTCAGGTTCTGACTTCGAATTACCCGTAGCACGCGGCCCTCGCCGCAATTATAGGCAGCCAGAACCGTGGTCCAGTCTCCGAAAATCCGGTGTAATTCCTTTAGATAGGCGATGGCGGCGGCAGTGGATTTTTCGAAATCAAGTCGCTCGTCGATATACGTGTTTCTTTTCAGGCCGAATTTATAGCCCGTTGACGGAATAAACTGCCAGAGGCCCAATGCCCTTGCCTTGGAGAGGGCGCGGACTTTAAAGCCGCTTTCAATAAGCGGTAACCAGGACAATTCAGTCGGCAATCCATTTTTTTTAAGTTCGGAAATCATATAATTTCGGTATTTCCCGGATCGCTTGTATGCGTTGAGGAAAAACTTTCTTTCTAATTTCTGAAACAGGCGGATCTCTTTTTCAATATGCTTATTCATCACCATTGGGATGGCTTTATGATTGCCGTTTACCACGATGTTGCGTGATGCATAGATTTCGAGTATTCGCCGTGAAATGGTAAATCGAAGGTCTTCCTTTTGCTGCATGAGCTTAGGCTTGTCCGTCGTATCGACTTGGAGAATGAGTGCATATGCCTGATCCAGTGCCTCTAATGCATTTTCCAGTTCTCCGAGTTGCCAAAAACCCTGGGCTGCTTGACAATATTCCAGTGCCTCATCCAAGACCGGCTGATTCTTTTTCTCAACCGGAATAGTGGCCATCGGCAAAGATTCAGGTGTTGGCGCGGTGCTCAGTTCATCCGTTTTTTCTGGTTGCACCGATAATTGATTGCCGGCGGCAACCGAGGCGTTCATCTGCTGAGTATCTATGACCTCATGTGGTGGGGGTGATTGTAAGTTGGTTTGTTCATGATTCCAGGCTGTTTGGCTGATCGGTGGATCGTAATCCGTGGGTTGGGTATCGGGTGTGTCAACGTTCTGGGACTTTATTGCGCATCCGGTGGTAATGGTCATCAAAGAAAGAACAAGCACCATCCGTATATAATGAGACAGGTACATAAAGTCAGAATCCTTGTTGGAAAAAATGTGTTACCGAACCTGATACGTTCGATTACACGGGTTGATGCAATTTTGTCAAGGCCCAACGCGAGTAAAACGTAATTGCCTGAGCCGGTTTGCCTTGATCTGAACCGAGATAAGCGTAGACTTCGACTTGAACGTTTTGTAATCGGCTCGCTTTCTGATTAAGTCAGGCCTCTTTTGAGAATATCGGTTATTGATAGCTTGAACTTTAAATTAAACTTGGATATATACTATAAATTGTTTGTTTTTAGCATCTTGTGCATGCTTTTACGTTGCCTTGGTGTAATATATGTCGGTATCGGTCGAAATATTAGAATTTTAAAAGATACTGAGAGCTATATTAAAATATATATTCATATTGAATCTTAACCATTGATAATCGGATATAAATAGATTTGTGTTTTAACGTTATGGCCGATAATTAGGATTGTTCTTTATTTCGGCGGTAGCCGGTTTTGATCGACTGTTTGCGCAGCCAGCGTAGCTCAGTTGGTAGAGCTACTGATTTGTAATCAGTGGGTCGGGGGTTCGAGTCCCTTCGCTGGCTCCATATTTGAAAATTTATTGGGTGGGGTTCCCGAGTGGCCAAAGGGAACAGACTGTAAATCTGTCGGCGACGCCTTCGGAGGTTCGAATCCTCCCCCCACCACCATTCGCAATGTGAGTTATTGTAGGAGATTCACGGCCAAGAAACGGAATCGATGGTTAACTACAGAGCTTCCTGCATGGGTTAGGCCACAGAGCGTAACACAGAATTGGAATCGTTCCATGAATGTATCGACCTGGAACAAATTGCGGGAATTTAATCTTTGTGGGCGGGAGTAGCTCAGTTGGTAGAGCATCAGCCTTCCAAGCTGAATGTCGCGAGTTCGAACCTCGTCTCCCGCTCCATGATATTTTGAGCTGTTTCTGGAGATAGTTTCTACATATTGGTATTGCGATGCCCACGTAGCTCAGTCGGTAGAGCGCTTCCTTGGTAAGGAAGAGGTCCACCGGTTCAATTCCGGTCGTGGGCTCCATTTTAACCGGATGGAACGATTTTGACAAATTGGTGTGGGCTGAAACCAGTTAATTTTATTTGAAATTTAGACCCTCTAACGACATAGGGAGGATTTTACGATGGCGAAACAGAAGTTTGAGCGCAAGAAGCCGCATGTGAACGTTGGTACGATCGGCCACATTGACCACGGCAAGACGACTCTAACGGCGGCTATCACGAAACACAATGGCTTAAAGGGTTTGGCGGAATTT
>JAFDDL010000168.1 GCA_019310865.1 Deltaproteobacteria bacterium
GGTGTTTGTCAATGAATCGTTTTCAATGATCATGGCCCGGGTCAATCATTGCGGGCTGTCCGGCGTTCAGCTGCATGGGCAAGAGCCCCCGGAACTGGTCACGCGGCTTCGAAATGAAGGCTTGATTGTGATCAAGGCATTGTTTGTGGACGGTTTTCCGGATTTGTCCACCGCAGATCGTTATAACCCGACCGCCTATCTGGTGGAATGCAGCAAGGGCAAACTACCCGGTGGCAATGCCATGGTGTGGCGCTGGAAAGATGCGCGAGCATTTGGCGAGCATAATCCACTCATCATTGCCGGTGGGCTTTCACCGGAAAATGTGACGACAGCCATTGCCGATGCCAAGCCAGGGGGGGTCGACGTCAGTTCCGGCATCGAAACCTCGCCCGGTATGAAGGATTTGGAAAAGGTTGCTGCGTTTATTCGGGCTGTTCACCAAGCACCGGCATAAGGGCATATGCGATAGCTTAGGGCTCGCGCAGGAAAGCGAAGCCTTAACGATTTGCGATTTTCACTTTGGCAGTTGTGAGTGGCATGGGGCGGTGAATCCACTACCATTGGATTCGTGACAAAAGTGGCGGTTTCGCGAAAAAACCGTTACATCTTATACATCTGTTTCGTCTTTTCAAGGTTTCTCAACAGCCGTTTGGGCAGCTTGCGGTTAAACCGGTCGCTGAGAAAATTCTGAATATCCTCGAGTGCACTGAGTTGCCCGGACCGGTGATCCGACTGGTCCGGGGATTCGGACGCACAACCGGCATCCGAAACGGCCTGACGCCGCGCTTCGATGTTTTGGTATAATTGCAGTAGGTAGTTATGGGACATGATGAATAACAGTTAGGCTTGGCTTTCCCGCACGAGACCTAGTAATAAGACTGCGTATTGAGGTTGAAGTTTTCATCGATAAGCTTCCGAAAAACAAGAAATTCTTCAACCCTGCCCTCATGAAAATTTACGGTCTTTGTGTTACCGCACGCTTTGGCCGATTTGATTGCCTGGCGTGAACATGCGAGTTGATCGACTATAAATTGATGGATATCCACCAGAAACTGGTTTGCCATGTTTATTACCTTTGTCGCCATTTGGCGGCGGGTTTCAAACTTTTTCTTGACATGAACCGATCTGGCAATTAATGTAGACAGAATTGATATAGATTAAATTAATCTGAAAAAACAACCAACCGATATTCTATGAAATTATCCACAAGAAGCCGTTACAGCACCCGGATCCTTCTGGAACTTGCTCGGCAAACCGAACCGCTACCCGTGCAAGTGAGTCAAATATCCAATCGCCAGGGAATTTCGGTAAAATACCTTGAGCAGCTCATCCGAACACTTAAAAAAGCCAATCTGGTAAAAAGCGTCAGAGGCCCCAAAGGGGGGCATCTGCTTGCCCAGCCGGCCGAAAATATCACGCTCGGCCAAATTGTCAGGCTTTTTGAAGGACAGGCGGAACTGGTTGCATGCATCAGCGATCCCGACAAATGTAATATCGCCGACGATTGCCGAGTCCGTCTGGCATGGAAAGAGGCCACCGAAGTGCTCTATCAGAAACTCGATTCTACCTCAATTGCCGACCTGATCAAATAGTGCCCATCCATAAATGGCTAATTTTCCCGATTTCTGTGTCAGTTGAAAATTTTAATACTCGGAGGTAAGCGAAGACTCCGATACTCAATGTATGCCTGCGGTTAAAATTTCCGCCTTCCTTGAACTCGAAAAAATTATCCTATTTCTGAATGGACACTAAATAATCGTAATCCTGCAACCGTAAAAAAGCCGTTGCACCGAAAAGTTCGTTTTCGGGTGCATCGGCTTTTTAAATGAAATTCTATTTGTTCAGCAAATTCTTAATTTTATTCAACGTATCCGGATCGGAAGCATCAATCAGCCGCTTGATCGCCAACTTGTCCGAAGTTCCCGTTATCGGAGCCTCATCTGCCCCGGGCGCCTTGGTGACATCGAGAATGTCACAAATTGAATTCACCAGTTTCTCCGGAGAGATCGGCTTCTCGAAGGTATACCGCGGGCGCAAGCCCGAAGCAAATGCGTTGAATCCTTTGATGTCCTCACTGCCGAACTCGTCATGCGCGTGCGCTGTAATCACCACCACCGGCAAATTCGCAAATTGTTCTTTCTTTCGCAGGGTCCGGATGACATTGATACCTGATTTTCTGGGCATCACCATGTCCAATGTCATCAAGTCCGGTGGATTTAGCTCAACCTTTTCCAGGGCATCCACACCATCCACTGCAGTGTCCACCTGAAAACCGGCATCTTCCAAACACGCGGCAAGAAAATGTCGAACATCGGGTTCATCATCAACCACCAATATTTTTTTATCCGATGCGGTTGCCATCACGAATTCTCCTTTCTTTAGGGGTTTGGAAATAACTTCTAATCAGTCGATTTCGGTAACACTTCTTTCCCGTCGTCACCATCGCTTGCGTCGTTCCCATTGCTGAGCTTGCCAAGGGCTTTGGTCAACTGCATCAGCACACCGAGCCCCTGTTTAATTTCACTGTTGAAACCGGCCGAGACAAGACCCAAGGGCCCGACTTTCTTGGTTTTCTCAAGTTTGATCTCGGGCAACATGTCAATGGCCTTTTCCAGAAATCCCAGTGTGTTCGGATCGCCCATCTTCTTTGCCAGCGCCATCATCGCCACGGCCCCATCTCCGATTTTATCGATATCTTCAGCTGTATACGCTTCGGCGACCTTGGCGCGAACATCCAGCGTCGCTTGAAGAATCCTGAACACACCTTTTCGTTCAAGCGTGTCCAGGTGATCAATCATCAGCGGCACCGCAGACTTGAGCAGCGGTTCGAGATCCGTCACAAATTCAATAATATTTTCCATTTGACGCAAGGCAAATGAAAAATTACGCGTGTTGCGCATGACCTGTTTTATCAAAAGAAACAGATCTTCAAGCTGAAAACCGGCCTCTACCTCCTGGAGCTCTTGGATCAGGAGCTGAACCGCCGTATTTCCAAGGGGAATGATATCGTCCTTGAGTTCTTTCAACTCAGTGGCAGACTTCACCAGTGGTGAGATCTGGGACTCAAGCGAATCGAGTCTTTGTAAGATTAACTCTTCGTTTGTCATGAGTCCCTCCTTATGTTGTCTCTACAGTCGGCCAACTCTTTCCGGCCATGTTCATCTGTGGTTCCAACGGCAACTCCTGTCCAGTTAGCAACAGATTCCAGTAAACCCATTTGAACATCATTTTTCCCCAATAATTCATGTAGCTTTCGCCCACCAAATCAAAAGGGCCAAGACCCGGAAACGGGAACTTGCCGGGTAGCGGTTCGGTCTTGTAGTTAAAATCAAACAGGAAGGCCTTGTCATACCCTGACACAATAAAGCAGGTTGAATGTCCGTCAAAGGACGGCTTGGGCGCCTGTCCCTCGATTTCAAGGAGCATATTTTCAGCAACGATCTCCGCCTCGTAATGCGCAACCGATCCGGCCTTGGATGTGGGCACATTGGTGGCATCGCCCACCACGTATATGTTATCGTATTTTTCTGCTCTCAAAGTAGCGTTATCGGTAAACACATACCCCATGCCGTCTCCCATTCCGGAATCTTCCACATACTCGGCACCGAGATTCGGCATGGTGGAAACCAGCAGATCGAAATCCACCTCGTCTCCCTTGGCGGACCCGAGAACGTTGCGCTCGGTGTCGACTTCAACCAAATCGAAATTGGGCGTCACCATGATTTTTTTCTCTTCTGCCGTGACGCTCAGGACCGACGTGGCGATGGGCTTGGTAAAAATACCGGTATTGGGGGTGACAAATTCGATTTCGATGTTGTCTCGCACACCCTTTGTCGCATAAAACCAATCGGCCATGAAGATGAACTCCATAGGGACCACCGGACATTTATGGGGCATTTCCGCAATATTGAAAATTAATCGTCCGGATTTGAAATATTTCATCTTGTGGTACAGCGCAATGGCGCTGTCAAGCGTAAAAAACGAATGAACGCTGCCCTTTGGATCCGGTTTCCAGTCTTCGAGTCCTTCCAGTTCCTCTGGGGCCATGCGGCATCCGGTTGCAACGACCAACCAGTCATAATCGTATTTGCCCTTTTTGCACTCAACTTCCCGTGTTTCCGTATTGACACCGACAATCTCGTCAAGAATAAAATTGACCCCCGGGGGAATGAACTCTCGTTTCGGTTTCATACAGTCTTTGGCGGTGTAGATTCCAAATGGAATAAAAAGCCAGCCGGGTTGATAGTGGTGCATTTCATCATTGTCGATTATGGTGATCTGCCATTCCCTCGGGTTCAGCTCCCTAGCCAGTCTTGCAGCGACCATGGTTCCGCCGGCGCCTGAACCCAGTATGAGAATTTTTTTCATGAAGGTCCTCCTCTCGGGTGTGTTCACCCTAGTTAGTGCCCACCCATAATTGGCATCTTTCAGCCCAGGGCGGCGTTCTCGCATTTTTTCAATCCTCGAAATAGGCTCACTATGCCTCCGGTTGAAAAAATGCTGCGGCCTTGCCCTGAACTGTAAGCTACCAATTCTGGATGGGCACTAGTTAGATAGTATATTTCAGACTATTTTAATCTCGGAACAGATTAATCTATATCATTTGGGTATGGTTTATTATTCATTTTGGTTGGGTTGTCAAGAAAAAAAGAAAGCGACCCTAAAAAATCCATCGTCGTCATGAATTTGGCGCGTACCGCTTCTGCGGTTACCCTGCGTCGGGCTTCATGTCGGCTTGTCAAACATTGAACCTTCTGGTATGCAGGGCCAATGAAGTCGGACAGCAACCAAAAACTCATACTGGCATCCCAATCCCCCAGACGCAGGTACCTGCTCACACAGGCCGGCTTGACCTTCAATGTCATTCCAAGCCAAGTCGATGAAAGCGCATTTGCCTTATCCTCCCCGATCCATTACGCCGTTAAGTTAGCTGAGGCAAAGGCCGAAGAAGTGGCCGACAGGTACCCGGAATGCTGGGTAATCGGTGCGGACACCATCGTCCTGATTGACGGAATGATTCTCGGAAAACCGGGCTCGCGCAATGAGGCCCGCAGAATGTTGACAAGACTCAGCGGCAAGGTGCACCAGGTTGTGACCGGCTATTGTATCTGCTGCAGGGTCGACGAGAAACGGGTTTCCGACTGCGTGCAAACCGATGTTCAATTTAAAAAACTGACGGCCGCGGAAATCGAATGGTATATTCATACCCGGGAACCTTTTGACAAGGCCGGTGCATACGCCATCCAGGGACTGGGCACCTTTCTGGTCAAGCGCATTAACGGATCATATACAAATGTCGTTGGACTGCCGGTTTGTGAGGTCATTGAACACCTGATCCGTGAAGGTGTTGTTGGATTCTCGGCGCGTTAACTCGGAGCATTAGCATGGATATGAAGGATCGAATCACTCAGGTTTTTAAACAAATTCAAGATACGGCAGTCGGTTGTGGCCGCTCCCCGGAATCGGTTCGCTTGATCGCGGTGAGCAAAACAAAACCGACGGAGGCCGTTCGGTCGGCAATCGAGGCCGGTGCGACCGATTTCGGTGAAAACTATATACAAGAGGCACGGGAAAAATCCCGGACCCTATCATCCTTTCCGGTCTCATGGCATTTTATCGGACACCTGCAGTCAAACAAGGCCAAATATGCGGTTCGGATTTTTGATTTAATCCATTCAGTGGATTCGCTCAAATTAGCCGTCGAAATCGACAAACAAGCCCGAAAAATCGATAAAATTCAACGAATACTGATACAGGTGAACGTGGCGGGTGAAAGCGGCAAGTCAGGCGTATCCATTTCAGAGGCGGAACAATTAATAGCGGCGGTTGCAAACCTTACAAACATCCGAATTCAGGGGTTGATGACCATGCCGCCCTACACAGTGAATCCGGAAACGGCGCGACCGCATTTTCAGGCCCTGCGCATGCTGCGGGATCGAATTGGCAGCCGATGCCCTTCCGGTGTCTGCATGGATGAACTTTCCATGGGCATGACGGGTGATTATCAGGTTGCCATCGAAGAAGGCGCTACCCTTGTTCGAATCGGCACAGCAATTTTTGGAAGCCGGCAATGAAAATACTCGTCCATATGTGTTGTGCCCCCTGCGGAATTTATCCCGTCGCGCATCTTCGCAATGAAGGCATGACGGTCATGGGGTATTTTTACCGACACAACATTCATCCGTATACGGAATGCCTGCGCCGTCAAGACACCCTGAAATCCTATGCGGAATCGATCGATCTTAAGCTGATTCACCAGAAAGACTATGATTTAGAAGGATTCATTCAACAGGTTGCGTTCAGGGAGTCCGAACGGTGCCGGTATTGCTATTCCGACCGCCTAACGTCGACTGCGAAAATGGCCAAACGCGGAAAATTTGATCGATTCACCACCACCTTGCTCTACAGCAAATTCCAAAACCACGAGTTGATTCGCTCATTGGGTGAAGCGGCTGGAAAACGCGCCGGTGTCCCTTTTTATTATCATGATTTTCGTGTTGGATGGCAATCGGGTAACGAACAATCTAGGAAACTTGGCATGTACCGGCAATCTTACTGTGGCTGTATCTACAGTGAAAAGGATCGCTATTACGGAAATTAAGTGAGATCGTGTTTGGAAATTTTATTCATTTTATTATTGTTCTGCTGATTTATGCCACTTACCAGCCTTCCAATGCTTCCAATTTTCCCCCGGTTGAAACCGCCTGTTTATTTGCAGGTTTTTTCACCCTATTCGGGTGTTATGCCAAATATGGTTTCAAAAGGCTTGAACGGCGATTAACGCGCGAGGCGGCAGCGCAAATCACCCACCTGGCTAGCAAACTAGAGGCTCGGCAAACGATCGTCGCTATCGGTTTTTACGCCATTAACATTTATGGGCTGAACCTTACAATCTATCTATCAAAAATTTCGATTTTCAGAACCATCCCGACTTTGCAGGCCGTTTTCTGCGTGGTGGTCTTTTTGGGTTATCTGATCGTAATCTGGTCCGCATCACACCGCTTTCGACACCATAGCGGCCAAACGAATCTAACACTGAAAAATCATGTCATCTCAAATTTATCTTTCGCACTTCCTGTGCTGCTCCCCTGGATCGCCTTATCCGGTATGGCGGATTTAATACAGGCATTGCCGTTTAAATTTGCCAAACAGATACTATCAACGGCCGAGGGACAACTTGTCTATTTTCTGGTTTTTCTTGGCGCCATTTCCATTGTCGGTCCTGCGATGATCCAGAAATTCTGGCGATGCAAACCATTGGAAATCGGTCCGGAGCGCGACGGAATCGAACGGGTGTGCCGCAAGGCAGGTGTCGCCTATAACAATATCCTGCGCTGGCCCATTTTCGGTGGGCAAATGATCACCGCAGGGGTCATGGGTCTGGTCAAACGATTCAGATATATTCTGGTTACCGATGCGTTGCTACGGTATCTGTCGTTCGATGAACTCGATGCCGTCATGGCGCACGAGATCGGCCATGTGAAACAG
>JAFDDL010000169.1 GCA_019310865.1 Deltaproteobacteria bacterium
TGATCTCGTCGATTGGCATATCTTCCCCCTGTTGAATCTAACCGGGTTCAAATGTTTTTTCGTGGCGCGAACCTGGAAGCGCGGATCAACGCTGCTGCATTTGTTTCCTTGCTTGCCACTTGAAATCTTCGAAAAGTTTGTCAATGGAATATGAAGTGGGCATCTGTCTGGGCGGAAATTCTCGGAACGTCGACAGGAACATTCTGGTCACAGCACCCCCTTGCATAATACGCGGGACGCGTTTATTCCACCATACATTATATGAATTTGAATCGGTATCCGCCAGTTCAAACGGATCGCGACGCAGGTTGAATAGTTTGGGTATCCGCAGCGTAACGAATGGTTCCCGCCAAACATCCATGCGATGTGAACGCTGTTCGGCATAGACCACTTTCCAGTCGCCCACCCGAACACCCACCGGCATGCCATCATCATTGATGTAGTGGAACTCCATTCGAGGTCCTTTTTTAACGTCACCGGTCAGATACGGTATAAAGTTATAACCGTCCAGATGAACCTTATAGGTTTTATCGCCGATCCGGTGGCCTTGAAGGAGTTTTTTCTTGATATCCGGCTCACCGACTGCAGCCATAACGGTCGGAACCCAGTCCAGGTGGGAGAGGATCTCGTTGGAAACGCTCCCCGCCTGTATTCTGCCGGGCCAGCGGACAATGGCCGGCACCCGGTAAGCACCTTCCCAGTTGGTATTTTTTTCCCCACGAAACGGCGTATTCGCAGCATCCGGGAACATATTGAAATGCGCCCCGTTATCCGTGGAGTAATAAACGATGGTGTTATCGGTCACCCCCAGCGCATCGAGTTTGTCCAGCAGCTCACCAACATGATCGTCATGTTCGAGCATCCCGTCATGATAAAAACCCTGACCCGATCGTCCTAGAGATTCAGGTTTTACATACGTATAATGATGCATTCGCGTGGAATTAAACCAGACAAAGAAGGGTTTTTTGTCCGTGACGGACTTGTCCATGAACTTCAAGGCGGCGGCCAGGAACTCTTCATCAACCGTCTCCATACGCTTTCGTGTGAGTGGGCCGGTATCCTCGACGCGGCCATCGGCAAAACTTCGGATTACACCCCGGGGCGAAAAAGCCTTCTTGAATCTGGGGTCCTTCGGGTAGTCTTCATGTTCCGGTTCCTCTTCGGCGTTCAGGTGATACAGGTTGCCGAAAAATTCGTCAAATCCGTGGTTTGTGGGTAAAAACTCATCTTTGTCACCCAGATGGTTTTTACCGAATTGTCCGGTAGCGTACCCGTGCGGTTTCAGCAGCTCCGCCAAGGTGGGGTCTTCGGACCGGATACCGAGGTCTGCGCCGGCAATGCCGACCTTCGTCAATCCGGTTCGCAGCGGATGCTGGCCGGTGATAAAGGCCGCACGGCCGGCGGTGCAGCTCTGTTCTGCATAAGCATCGGTGAACATCATGCCCCCTCGGGCAAGCCGGTCGATATTCGGTGTCTTGTATCCGGCCATCCCTTGGTTGTAGCAGCTGGGATTGAACCAGCCGATATCATCTCCCCATATCACGAGAACATTCGGCTTTTTGGCTGCCGATGCAACATTGATGAAGAAAAAAATCGTTAGCGCCAATGTAACACCCAAGTAAGACGGAACTTTTTTCAAGACTCTATTGGATAGCATTTTTCCCTCCTGATGGACAACGACACGAAATCATTACCCATCCGATAATTATGTATCTTTCTTTGGAAATGGTTAAGGATCCTAAACATGATCTTATGAACCGTTACGATGCCTGACCCGATCCTGATCCGATCCCGATCCGATTAACAGCAAGTTATGTGCCATTCATGAAGGTGTTCGACCCAATTATGTAATATGCTGTTTTAGTTTAACTTAAATTAATCGCTTGTTAATAACACCACCACGCGTGGTTTGATGATAATTCAAACATTGAAAAAGCTTCACTGTATTTGGTAAATTAACATAATAGGGTGAAAAATACAAAATAGTCCGGATTTTCCATAGGGGTTGCATTAATAAGATATATATGTTTACATGTCTATATTAATTTGTTGGCCCCAGTCAAGTTTAATTTCATAAAATAGGAAAAACCATGCTACCGGAATATTTTGAATTTTCTCTGCCGACCAAGCTGGTATATGGAATCGGTATTCTCGGCAACATTACAGATACCATCAAGCCTTTTGGAAAAAGAAAGGCGATCCTGGTAACCGACGATCTCTTTTTTGATATAAATCCGCTGTCGTTATCTTCCCTTAAAAAAGCCGCCACCATGGGATATGAGTCGGTGCGGGAATTGGGGGCGGCATAACAGGGTGCTCCCGGTCCCCCGAAAATCTGCCGGCGCTGATTCCGATGTCGGACCGCCCCAAACTAAAACCGCCGTTATCGGCAAAACCCATTTTTTCACCATATCGGCAAAGACGTTCTCCTTTTCAATCATGAAATGGGGCATGGATAGTCGAGAAAAAGATCATTTCGTCCGCTCCCTGGGATACGATGACGTCGTTGAAGAATTTGACCAGTATCTTCATGCGTATGACAGGTTCGGTGTCAATGTTTATACGCCCTATTCCGATTATCTGAGGGAGAAGGGAAGCCTTGAGAAATATCAGGAGCAAATCAAGAGTGTATGGCGCTATACGCCGACGCAGTGGGACGGACAGACGAGTGTTGGGTCCCAGGAAGAAGACGAGACCTCGTTTCTCACCCGGCAGGCAACGAACTGGCTGAAACAACAGGACGGGAGTCGGCCGTTTTTCCTCAATGTCGGTTATGTGGCTCCCCATTCTCCATACATCTCCGACCCGATATGGGCCGATTTTTACAAAGACGCGGAAATCCCCCACGGTTCCCAAACGGCCCCTGAGAAGGTAAATGAATTGTGGGGACGATACCTGGGTACGCGTTTCAAAAAAAGCAATTCCCATCTTCTGACCGCGGACTATATTCGAAACTCCGCGCGTCAATACTACGGCAGGGTTTCGTTGATCGATCAAGGCATTGGCGACATTGTCCGAACGCTTGAGGAACAGGGTGTGGCGGACAACACCTGGATCGTCTATTCTGCGGATCACGGGGAAATGATGGGGGATTACAAGCTGATGGAAAAGCAGGTCTTTTATAAACAGTCGGTCCGGGTCCCCACGATTATCCGCCCGCCGAAAGCGGTCTCCCCCAAAACGGTGGACGATATGGTTGAAGGGATCGATCTGCCGGCAACGATTCTCGATATCGCAGGGGCCGAACCGCTTCCCCAATCTTCCGGACAGTCCCTGGTGCCGATCTTGAATGGGGAGCGGTCAAAAAAGGAGTTCGCCTTCAGCGAACTGGGGCAGCGCGTTGCCGACAAAGACGGGGTGAGGGACAAAAAGAAACGATGGAATTTTGTCAGCGCCGCCAATCAACGGTACCGATTGACCTACGAGACAACAACGAAAACACCTTGCGAATTCTTTGATCTGCAGGAAGACCCGGACGAACTGCATAACCGGATCAATGATCCGGCATCGGAAAATTTTCGCAAGGAGATGATTAACGATCTGATCCTGCCGCATATGGCGACATAAACGGCGGGTTGTGTCCCGGATCTTGGTTCGTCATTTTAATGGCGTCCCCCTCTTTATTTTACAGGCATGAGAATCGCAGTCGGCTCTAACGCTCTTGTTCGCGCTTAGGAGATTCTGTCAACGTTGATGTGAAGAATTTTGGCGATACGTTTTGCCATTGACGGTGAAAGCCTGCGCTTACCTCGTTCATAATCACTAATCATATTCTGTCGGATACCAAGTTTCTCGGCGAGCTGTGCTTGCGACAGGTTTGCCTTAAGCCTAGCACCTGAAAGAAGGTTACCAATTCTGTTTGACTGCATTTCTTTCCAAAAATCAGTCTCTTCAACTGCAATACTCTCAGAACTATCGGATGTGAGAATACGAACCTCGAATTTTTTGCTAATCCATTCGATGAGTTCATCAACATGCTCACCCTGAAGGGATATCTCAATACGGGGCTTTTTCACGAGAGCCAACATAATACACCTCAATTTCTATTTCCCCTTGCTGATAAGTCCAACACGCCACATAGCGATAATTTAAATGACAATGGTATTTCCCATCGCCCAAGGGGGAAAAATTATTCCAGCTTTTTTGGATTGGGCCGATTGCTTTAAGATCCTCAATCAATAAAAACAACAACTTCCGAACATTTACGGGTAGCTTTTTCAGCCCACGGTTAGCTTTCTTCTTGATTTTGAGCTTATATTGCACTTAGTTATAATATAACCCTATATGGTAATAGTCAAGGAATATTTTAATAGGCGCGAACGCAGAGCTTTTTTTATTGTTCGGAAAATCGTTCTCTGGATTCTTTAACCGCATTAAGAATGTCTCTCGTGGTTGCTTTGGTTTTTATGCCTGGTACATCAAATGGTGATTTTTTACTTTCATAAATGTCCCCCTTTTTTCCCCTGTCTGTTGAAAGCATGTTGATTAAACACATAAAATGCTGTAATTTTCCAATAGAACCTGACATAAAATCGAAAAGGATTGCCTAATAGTCAAAACGAATAACATTTGAGGTTGTTATGGACTCTTCAGTTAGAGAAATAAAAATCGAGTTGCCCGTCAATGTTTTGTTGTCAACCAATATCAGTGAACAACAACTCGCTAAGGAAATGAGAGAGGAACTGGCATTCAAATATTTTGCAGAAGGCCGACTCTCAAGCGGTACTGCCGCGAAACTGGCCGGCATGACACGATTTTCATTCCTAATAAAAGCAGGTGAAAAAAAAATCGAGTGGCTCCCCTTCAGTAACGATGAATTGAAAAGGGAATTGGCCTGATATGAAGGTGATTTGCAACACGACGCCATTGATAGCACTCTCATCCATAGGTGAAATTGACCTGCTGGAAAAGGTTTACTCAACCGTAATGGTACCAAAGGCGGTTGTTGATGAAATCATGGTGGGTGGCAAGATTCATGTCCCGAAACTTGCCCATCTTGCATGGATTGAAGTTGTACCAAACATCACCTCGTTTGAGGACAGGCTCTTGTACCAGCTTGATTACGGGGAACGACAAGTTGTCTTAAACGCTCTGAAGTTAAAGGCTGATTTAACCTTAATAGATGATCGGGTCGCAAGAAATATTGCAGAATATTTTGGGCTTACCGTGAAAGGCACACTTGGATTGTTGGTCGACGCAAAGCGAAAAAGCCTGATTTCTTCTTTCAAGAAAAAGGCTATAAAAATGAAGAATCAGGGAATATATTTTTCTGACAAATTAATTGAGGCAATTGCCTCCTCGTTGGGAGAGCATTAATCTAAACGCCATAGAGATAAACACCAGTACTTCGGTCTTAATCGACCGGTTTTCCCCTAAAACTGGCCGATTATGACCGTTTTAGGGATGTTTTTACGCTATTTTTGTCGCAATATCAATCACTTAGCGTGGCCCGACCCTCAACTCCTCAACTCCTCGGCGACCCTCAGCTCCTCGGGTGCAACGAGCCCGAACTGCATCGGATCCTAAATGCCTACGGCATTGAAGCCAACACAGCGTATACGGCTGACAAAGGAGATGATTAACGATCTGATTCTGCTGCATATGGCGACATAAACGGCGGGTTGTGCCCGGATCTTGCTTTGTTATTTTCACTGTGTTATCTGCGTTAAGACTAAGATGTAAACTTGAGATGATAAGGGGGGGAGCGCATGAAAAAAGTTGTCAAATGGGCAGTGATTTGTTTGCTTCTGATTGTGTTGGGTGGGGGGATGTTTGTTTATAAGGAGGCCGGCGGGTTTTCCCCCAAAAAGCTCAGGTTATTTTATCTCAATCTGACACAGGATCCCTGGCGCGAACAGTACGCTTACGCCCTGGGCAAGGGAGTGTTTCCCTATGTCTTTCCGTATTTTTATTCCGCCCAGCTTCGCTGGATGTGGACCAACACCCCCCGTGACCCGAAAAACATTCCCTATGCGCCCATCAACCATTTCTGGCATGCCGATCACCTGGCCGACCACAAATACAGGGACGGCGGCACGCCCAACAACGACGTTATCTATTCCGTGGCTTGGGTGAATGTCGGTAAAGAGCCCATCATCCTGAGCCATCCTGATATGGGCGTGCGTTACTTCAGTTTTCATTTTACAAAATTCTCCTCCGATATCCTCGATGTGGTCAGCAATCGGGCCACCGGAGGCGCTGCGGGTCACTTTGCGCTTGTTCACAAGGATTTCAATGGCAGGTTGCCGGAAGGGGTGACGGTGTTGGAAACCGCTCAAACCCCCTGGTTCCTCTTGCTTGTGCGGACGATGGTGAACGGTTCGGAAGACTTGCCGTACGTCCAGGCGCTACAGAAACAGTATCGGCTGACGCCCCTGAGCTATTGGGATAAGCCGGAGGCAACCTTACCGGTATCCCGTGAAACCTGGAGGCCTTACCGGGCAAAGGAAGATCCGCTGGCCCACTGGAAAACGATTAACCGTGCCATGACCGAAAACATCCCGCCTGAATATGAAAGGGCGCTGCTCAATTTGCTGGCCACGGTCAATATCGGTCCCGGACAGGATGTGGATGCCCTGGATGAGGACAGCAAACAGGGGCTTGCCCGGGCGGCCAGGGAAGGGATGAAAATGATGGTGATGGCGCGGGCGAGCCTCCCCGGCGGTGATATCATCAATGGATGGCGAAGGAATCCTGCCGTAGCCGGCCGTATGGGGGAAGCGGGTATCTATCTGACCCGCGGCGTTGTTCAGTCCTTTAAAGGGATTTCGGCTTCCGTTCGGGAGGAAGCACGCTATTTCGCGACGTACAAGGATTGTGAAGGGAATGCTCTGCGTGGCGACAAGGCTTCCTACCAGTTGACTTTTAAAGCGGGAGAGGAGCCGCCGGTTGACGCATTCTGGTCTTTGACCATGTACGGGATAGATGCCAATCTGGTGGCCAACCCAATCAACCGCTATTCGATTGGAGACCGCACACCCGGTTTCAAGCGGAATGACGACGGCAGCCTGACGATCTATATTCAGCATGAATCGCCCGGTAAGGATAAAGAAAGCAACTGGCTGCCCGCTCCCAATGACAGATTCACCATGACCTTCAGGGCTTATGGCCCGAGAGCGGAAATCAACAATGGACAATGGGTCATGCCTGAGTTGGAGACGGTAAACTGATTGGGCCAGGTGTTAAATAATCCGCCCAGGTCCAGCGTATGTTTCCGTTTTCAACGCTGCAGTTCAAATTGCCGCCGTCAATGACATACGCCAGTGTCTTGCGGATGGATTCATCATCATGGCCGGAATCACAGAGGCGGTTCACCAGACGGTCAATTTCTTTTTGTTGAGAAAAACAACCCGCTCCATCGCGCCAGGAACCTCTTTTCTCGATGGTGCGGTTCATCATCCATTCATATATCCTGATCGTATGTTCCAATTTGGTGAGCATCCAGGCGTCATCCGGGTCGGCAATACCGGCGGCGCGTTCTGC